>JARLJD010000115.1 GCA_031291395.1 Alphaproteobacteria bacterium
TGCGCTTTTTCGTAGGAGCGGCTTCCAGCCGCGCCAGTTGCCGTTACAACAAACGGTCGCGGGTGGCAGCCGCTCCTACCAAAAAGCGATTTGTTCCCAACAAAAAAGCCCCCCGCCGCGGCGGCGGGGTTTTTTTTTGGTGACAAATCGGTTTTTCTTTGGCGCGGCGACCCCCCGCGACCCTGTGGGGAGCCGCCTAGAGTCGCGGCTGGAACCCGCTCCTACGAAAAAGCGATTTCTCCCCAACAAAAAAGCCCGCAGCCGAGGCTGCGGGCTTTAATGGACTTGTAACTAATCGTTATTGAGCAACGACGGTCACAGCGCGGCGGTTCTGCGCCCACGCGGCTTCGTTGTTGCCGACGACTGCCGGGCGTTCCTTGCCGTAGCTGATCGTCGTGATGCGCGCGGCAGGAATGCCAGCTGCTACCAAGTAGTTCTTGGCAGCCGTGGCGCGGCGTTCGCCGAGCGCCAAGTTGTATTCACGCGTGCCGCGTTCGTCGCAATGGCCTTCGACCGTGACCTTGGCCGACGGATACTTCTTCAGCCACGTCGCTTGACGATCGAGGGTCGCCTGAGCTTCGGTGCTCAGATCGGACTTGTCGAAACCGAAGAATACGCGGTCGCCGACATTGACGACCAGATCTTCTTGCGTTCCGGGACGCGCGGCGTTCTTCATCATGTTGCCGCCGGCACCGTTCGCGCCGCCCGCACCTTCGTTAGTGCCGGTCGTGTCGCAAGCGGACACTAGGACGAGAGCCGCCATAAGGCACAAAAGCTTTTTAAACATCGTTTTCCCCCTTCAGGAACCTCTGGCGGTTCGGCGATAACGCCCCACAGGCGATAACGCTTAGGCCGAGATGGATTAAGAATGAAGCTGCGCCCGATACCGGAGCTTATCCCCGACGCCTTGCGCAACACGTTGATTCTTTCCGTAGGCCAAGCCCGATTGTCTTCGCAGGTATTTTGAGAAAACGAGGCGGGCATAGCGTAGGATCGAATTGGATGAAAGCACGTTAATCGGAGGAATGGTTTTTATCAAGACCGAATAGTTCAAAAAAGGGAAATTCCCTCTAACAAGTCCGGATAAGTGGCAGGATTGCAACTATCGAAGGGGCGGGAAGCCTTTGAATTATGGCGGAATTGTGGAGATTAGGGGCTGGAGCCGGAATCGGCGCTTTTGGAAATCAGGTCGCGCAATTTCTTTTGCGGCCTTGGGCCAAAATGGCTGATGACTTCGGCGGCGGCGATTGCGCCGATGTGGCCGCATGCGGGCAGGCTTTTGCCGTGGGTCAGGCCGTAGAGGAATCCCGCCGCGAAAAGATCGCCTGCGCCTGTGGTGTCGACGATTTCGGCCACGGGATACGCAGGGACTTCATAGGTGTTTGTTCCGGCCGCGATAATCGCGCCTTGCGCGCCGCGCGTCACAATGGCGATGTCGGCATGCGCGCGCGCGGCGTGAAGCGCGGCTTGCAAATCCTGGGTTTCGTAGAGTTCCCTGATTTCGTTTTCGTTTGCGAAAAGAATGTCGATTTCGCCTGCGATCAATTCCAGAAAAGCCTTGCGGTGGCGCGAGACGCAAAACACGTCCGACAGGGTCAGCGCGCGTTTGCGCCCGGCTTCGCGCGCCAGACGCGTCGCGTAAAGGAAGGCTTGCTGCGCTTTGGGCTTGTCGAACAGATAACCTTCCAGATAGGTGATTTCGGCATTTTGCACGACCGAGGCTTCGACGTCGTCGGGGCCGAATTCAGCGGCCGCGCCAAGTGTCGTGTTCATGCTGCGCTGCGCATCGGGCGTCACGAAAATCAGGCAGCGGCCCGAGGGCAGATCGGGCGACGGCTTTGTGGCAAAATCTATGTCTTGCGCGCGCAGATCATGCGTGAAAATAGCGCCGAACCGGTCGCGCCCGACTTTGCCCAGAAAAGCGCCCGTTCCGCCCAAAGACGAGAAGCCCGCCATTGTATTGGCGGCCGAGCCGCCGGACGACATTTCAATGGCAGCGCCTGCGCGTTCATAAAGCGCGGCCGAGCGGTCGTCGCCGACCAGAACCATAGCGCCTTTGGTGATAGAGTTGGCGCGCAGAAAAGCGTCGTCCGTCGAAATAATAATGTCGACCAGAGCGTTGCCGATGGAACAGAGATCAAACATGGGAGGCGGGGGTTAGGGGTTGGGGAAGGCTTTGGTAACCCTATTTTGCTTAACAGGTATCACCGACTTGCCATCAAAGGCGGTTTATTTTTTGGCCGATATGGCCGAGCTGCATCGACAGATCGCCGTCGCACCAGAGCGCGAGGCCGGCGGCGCGCGCTTGTTCGCAGAAATAGTAATCCTCCCCGCGCAACTGGTCGCCTTCGGCGACAAGATTGAACCAAGGCTTGGGCAGGGCGTCGAAAACGCTCATGCGGATCAACAGGCAGCCGGTCGGGATTTGTTTGACGCGGCGCAGGCCCGACGTGATTTGGATGTGTTCCCCTTCCTCGGTCACGGTCAGAGGGTGAAACGGCGGCACGCGGCGGGAATAGCTGGCGCCGACGATGTCTTTGTCATGCGCCAGAAGCCGTTTCAGCGTATCGGCGGGGAAGATCATGTCGGTGTCGAGGAACAGCAGATGCGACGCCTTCACGATCTGCGCCGCGCCCGCGCATTGATTGCGCCCCAGCGGCACGAGCGACGACCGCGCATTAAGCAGCACCACCGGCGCGCCCGGATTCATGCACAGCATCGCGAGCGACATAGCGAAATCCGCGTGGACGAAGTCGCCGGAGGGAATGCCGAGGGCGATGAGGGGAGGGGGGGAAGTGGTCATTGTTTTCTTTCTGTCACGAAGGAATTTTCTCTCTCTCTCTTCCCTAAAGGGCAGAGGTGTTTTCATAAGTTAGGAAGAACAAAAATATACGCAAAAACAATCGTCATACCGGCGTAAGCCGGTATCCAGATTGAAAGTTTTTTCTTTCCGCAACAACAGCGTTTGTGGCTCATTTCTGTTCTAATCACGAAAGCTTTCACATGTTTCAACTTCGGGATATTAGATTTCAATCTGGATACCGGCTTACGCCGGTATGACGATTGTTTTCGCACACAACTTATGTAGAAACTCTTGCTTGAGGAGAAAGAGTTTTCGTTGCGCATTATCTCACTTCTCCCCCAAACCGCGCCGCCGCATTGCCCCGATAAGTATAACTCCCGCTATGCTCCAGCCTGCTGTTCAGGTCGAGCCAGATTTCGCCGCCGATCGCGCGCCAGCGGCGGCAGAAGGCGAAGTCTTCGCTGAGGTAGACGCCGGTGTCGGGGTCGATTTGGCAATCGAACAGGGCGTAGAGATGATCGCTCGGCTGGCTGGGGCGCGGGAAGGCGTGCAAGGCTTTGTATTTGGTTTCGGGATAGGCTGCGATCATGCGCTCGAACACCCCGCGTTTGATCAGTTGGAATCCTGTTCCGGCATAAGTGCCGGTGGCAAAGCCGTTTTCGCGCTTGGCCTCGGTGCCTTCGCACAAGGCCGCGACGTAGGAAAGACCGGCTTCGTCCAAAGTCTCCTTGCTGTGGCCGAAACGCTGCGCCAGTTGATTCCAGTCGATGACTTTGGCGGGATAGAGACCGGCCACGAAATCCTTGTCGAATTTCAGCATCCGCGTCACTTGTTCGACCGAAAAGGAAATGTCGGCGTCGACGAAAAGCAGATGCGTCGTCGCGGGGTTGTCGAGAAATTTGGCCACAATCGCGCTGCGCCCGCGCGTGATGAGCGCGTCGTTGCCCAGCATCACGACCGCGACACCGAACCCTTCCTGCGGCGCGGCCGCGGAAAGATTCAAAAGCGACATCGTGTAATCCTGCGACACCATGCCGCCGAAACAAGGGGTGCCGACGACGATGAGGGGGTTGGCCATAGATCGTGACTCCAAGCAGGGGGATTCCCTCTCCCCCCTCTTGGGGGGAGAGGGTTAGGGTGAGGGGGAACGTGGAGAGTCATAACATACTCTCAACCGCCCCCCTCACCCCCGTATCAATTACGGGGCAGGCTCCAACCCCTCTCCCCCCAAGAGGGGGGAGAGGGGCTTTCGTTCGGGGTTATCATACATCCGTCCTTCCGTCGCAAACAATCTGCAACAATTTTTCGTTCAAGCCGTTCCACGTCCAATCTTTCATCCGCTCGGCAACCACGGCAGCGTCGCGGCGGGATTGTTCGCGGTTGGCGTAGGCGTATTCCATTGCGGCTATGACTTCGTCTACATCTGTTTCGCCCCAATCTTCCACCGTGCGCATTCCTTCCGACGGCTTGACCGATTTTTGCGCGCGGAAAGCGTTGCAGCCGATCAGATCGACGAGGTCTTTCTGGCCGGTATTATAGGCGACATAGGTCGGAACGCCACAGGCCATTGCCTCCATCGCCACCAGATTGGTGCCGCCTTCGCAGCGGTTGGGAAAGACCGCGAGATCGCATTCGCGCAAAACCGAAGGCATCAACAAATTATGCGTGAAGGGCAGGTCGATGAAGCTGTCTGCGGGCAATCCTTGCTGCAAAAGCCATTGTTTCAGTTTCAGCCCGTAATCCTTTGCGGCTTCGGGCGTCGAGTCGCAATGCCCGGCAAACGCAAAAGCGGAAGCATCCGACGTTAGCAGATTTTGCCACGCCGCAACCAGCAAAGCGTCGGGATGCGCGGCGTGAAAACGCTTGAAGGCGGCGAGGACGATGTCTTGCCCTTTGCGAAATTCGAACTTGCCGCCGGAGAAGATCACGAAACGGTCGCGATAAAGCCCCGACGCGGGCGCGGGATGAAACAGCGCGGGGTCGATGCCTTGATAGCACAGATGCACCGGCCCAATGGCGAGGCTTTTCAAATAATCGGCGTTCCAGCGCGATATGGCGATGAACATATGATAGTTTTTGGCGATCTCGCGTCCGTGCGGGGTGCAGACAAGATGCTCGATGGCGGCGCAGCCGACGTTCGGCGCGCCCCACACGCGGTCTTGCCCGGGAAAGCCCGTAAAGTCGCTGCTGCAACCGTGCAGAACGGCATGTTTGAAGCTGAGGGTTTCAGCAGGATTGGCTTGAAGAAATTGATACAGCTTGATCGCCGTCGCAAAGATGGGTTCGACTTTGGCCTGCTCCAGCGGAAGCAAAGTTGTGACCGAGGGGTTGCTGGTCAGAATAATATCCGTGGCCGCGCCCCCGCGCCGCAAATAGTGCAGCAGAATTTGCAGGCCATAGATACCGTAACCCGACACCGTCGATAAAACCCAGCTGATGGCGAGAGGAGAGGACAAGGGAGGGGGCGGGGGTTAGGGGTTAGTCGGCGTGAAAAGATTGAGTGAGCCTGATTCTTTGTGAGTCAGAAACAGCGGTGCCGCAAGAGAGGTGGGATTCCCTCCCCCTGCGTGGGGAGGGTTAGGGAGGGGGGAGCGCCGCAGAGATCAAGTTTTAGATTATAAACAATTGTGCCACAAAACCGTTCCTAATCCCAAACCGCCTTTCCCAGCCGATCTCCCCCCCTCCCTAACCCTCCCCGCGAGGGGGAGGGAATCTCGCTGTTTTTGCTTCACCGTTCTTTTTAACCGTCAAACAGAATCATTTTTATTTCCTCATGCCGCTTTAACAAAGCGCATCTCCACTCCCTACCCTCCCACGCCCCGTTTGCGCAAGAGCAAAATCGTGTTATGACACCCCCTCATCTTTCAACCGACGTGGGACTTATGACGATTACCTTATATGCTGGCGATTTGCCGAGCGATGTTTCTTTCGGCGATTGCGTCGCCGTCGATACCGAATCCATGGGGCTGAACTGGGAGCGCGACCGGCTGTGTCTGGTGCAATTGTCGTCGGGCGACGGCAACGCGCATTTGGTTCAATTTGCAGCGGGGCAATATAACGCGCCTAACCTCAAGAAGCTTTTGACCGATCCCAAAGTCACCAAACTGTTCCATTTCGCGCGCGCCGATCTGGCGACGCTTTTCCGCTATCTGAAAGTGATGCCGCAGCCGATTTATTGCACGAAAATCGCCTCGGTTCTGGTGCGCACTTTTTCCGAGCGCCACGGATTGAAGGATTTGACGCGGGATTTGATCGGCGTCGATTTGTCGAAGGAACAGCAAACCTCCGACTGGGGCGCACCGACTTTGTCGCCCGAACAAATGACCTATGCCGCCTCGGACGTTTTGCATTTGCACAAGCTGAAGGCGGTTCTGGACGCAAGGCTGGCGCGCGAGGGACGGACAGAGCTTGCGCGTAAGATCATGGATTTCCTGCCGGTTCGCGCGGAACTGGACGTCGCCGGTTGGCGCGAGGTCGATATTTTCTCGCACAAGCCGACGAAAAGGCCGGATTAGGAATTGGCAAAGAAATGCCTATATCCGTCCTTCATTCAGCGCTTCGCGCAGCACTGCTTCGACGCGGACATTGTATCCTGCGCCACTGCTGCGAATACTGGCGATGACGTCCGGCGACAGCTTGAAACTTTGTAGTTGCTTCTTCGCGGCTGATTTGGGACGGCCAACTTTGCGTTTCTGCGCATACGCAGCCAGATCGGGAAAACTGTCCCGAAGCCTGCTCGCATGAACTTGATCACCCGCGCGCAAGGGACGAACTTCGCCGTTTTTTTCTATCAAAGGGCTATGTGTTTTCCGCATAAAACTTCTCCTCTCGTTTGTTGGCCTTGCGCAGACTGATTACGCGTATGTGACAATCGGCGATTGGCTTAAAGCAAAGCACATGCAATCTTGTTCCGATATAGCCGTAGGCGACAATGCGCCGCTCTCCGTAATCCTTACGCAAATCGTTGATGCGAAGCGCTGTGTCATAATCGAATTTTTCGGCCTCAGAGAAGGGAAGTCCGCGTTCGCTTGCGTTCTTCTCGCTTTTTGCCGGATCGAACTCGATTTTCATGCTAATTATGGTAACACCTGAAATAGGGGGGTGTCAACGCACCGAAACACACGCGTATTTCCTCCAGAAAGCGAAAGGCTGTTTTTCGCTATAATTGCGCTAAGTTAGGATCCACAAGGGCAACGCTTCCTTCGGTAGGCTGGATTTTATTCGGCCACGCGAGACCAAACGCATTCGCATGGCGCACGAAGGCCGGATTAAGAAGAAGCCAGCCCTGCGGCACTAGAGGCGCGCCGGAAATGTCCTTTTGGGCCGTCTTGTCGCCTTTTTTATCCCGATCCTCCATAATTCACCCTATTTTTACCTTTGTCCCGTATTCTTCTGTCATATGTTTAACAGCCTGTTTCAGGAGAACATTATGGGACAAGGGGGAAAATACGGGGGGATTTCAGGAAAAGAGGGGGAATCTTTTCTAGGCTATGCTGGCTATAGTTTTGGCGCAGCGCCGGATAACAAGGCAAACGATATACATGGAAACAGCCCTCTAGGGGAGCCCATAAGGCAAGTGTATCCCGCAAGCGATCTAACCGGTAATAAAGCTTTTAAACCACAGGCTTTAGGCTTTTCGCTCAATTTTTCGCCCGCGTTAAGTAAAGCGGCTGCCGATAAAGAATGGTTTATGATCGCCGCAGTCTTGAGGAAATATGGCGTTGATGTGCTTTCGACGTGCAAAAGCGATATTAAAAAGGGTCCGATTGTTCGAAGTTCTTTCACCCGCCTAACATTTAAGACTCCTTTGAAAGATCAAACGGCGCTTACGGCCGCGATCAAGGAGATGGACAAACTTTATAAAAGCGGGAAGGGATTGCCTAAGAACGATCAGGCGTCGGCAATTGACAAAACGGGGGCGTTGTCCGCTTCTCCCTGATAGTCTCGACAGGTTGCTTTATAACCGCGGAAACGCCTGTGCGGGAGGAGTGGTTTCGTCGGCTGCTCGTAAGGGACAAACCTCGCCGTTTCTTCCTATCAAAGGGTTACGTGCTTTCTGCATAAGAAGCTTTGTTATCTACTTCCTGCTGTTTTTCGGCCATAATTATCGCTAAACTCATAGGATGAACTCGACACCCAAAGGCAACGCTCCGTCCGGCAGGTTGGATTTTATTCGGCCGCGCGAGACCAAACGCATTCGCATGGCGCGCGAGGGGCGGATGGCGGTTGTCGTCAGGAAACTGAGGTTCTGGCTGCCGCTTGTGGCGGCTGGCGTTTTGGGGCTGCTGTTTGTGTGGCCGGATTTGATGCCTAATTTCACGATGACCGATATAGCCAAGAACGTTCCCGATCTGGTGATCGACAATCTGCATTACACGGGGATGGACAGCAAAAGCCAGCCCTATTCCCTGCTGGCGGCGCAGGCGACGCGTCCGGCTGCCTTGCACGGCATCTATGATCTGGTGAAACCCGAAGGCGAAATAACATTGCAAAGCGGGGCTTGGCTGGACGGCAAGGCCGATTACGGGCGCTATGACGAAATCGATAAAAAGTTGTGGCTGGGCGGCGATGTACGGCTTTTCCACGACAAGGGCTATCAGCTGACGACCGACGAGGCTCAGATCGATTTGAACACTAACGATGCATGGGGGGATAAAAACGTTTTGATTCAAGGGGATTTCGGCACCGTGCGCGGAGTCGGGTTCCGCTTTCTTGACTCGGGTCACACCGTCGTGGTCAATGGGCCGGCTAAGGCTGTGCTTAGTTTACATGGGAGTATGGATTCTGGTAAACCGTAACAGTTAAGCTGTCCTTCCCGCGAAGGCGAGATCCATCGTGAGCGATAGCGCGCCTAAGAGTCAAACGGTAGTTGTGTTGGAAGCGCCGTTGTTTATATCGGCGCGGACGCACCTCAAGATGGATTCCCGCAATTGCGGGAATGACGGCTCTTGCGGTTTAGGGGTTACAATTAAGGATAGATATGCGCCTATGCGCTGGATTCTTAGCTATGTGTTTCACCCTTGGCGCTCTTGCGACTGCCGAGGCTAAAAACGCGCATGCGCTGCGGGATCCGAACGCGGCAGCTCCGGCGCAGCAGATTGAGGTGACCGCGGACAAGACTCTGGAATGGTATCAGGATCAAAACCTGTATGTCGCGCGCGGCAACGCCAAGGCGGTGCGCGGAGATTTGACCGTTACCGCCGATTTGCTGACCGCGCATGAGCGCGAAAAACCCAAAGACGCAAAGGACAAGAAAACACCCGCCGACAAAAAGGCCGACAACGACGCCGGAGACATCGACAAAATGACCGCTGAAGGGCATGTTGTGATCCTTAAGCCCCATGCGCGCATCACGGGCGACCGCGCGGTGGACGATGTCGATGGGCATGTCATTGTCGTGACGGGCGACAATCTGCGCTATGAAACCGACAAGCAGGTGGTGACGGCGAAAGATTCTCTGGAATACTGGGATGATAAGAAAATCGCCGTGGCACGGGGCAATGCGGTCGCGGTTAAGGGCGACCGGCATGTCGCGGGCGATGTTCTGACCGCCGAATTCCGCGACACGCCGAACGGATCAAGCCAGCTTTACAAAATGACCGCCGTCGGCCATGTCACCGTCGTCACCAAAAACGACGTGACCCGCGGCGATAAAGGCGTTTACGATGCCGCCCGCGATATCGCGATCGTCACGGGGCATGTGCGCATCACGCGCCCCGACGGCACTGAACTGACGGGCGATGTCGGCGAATCCGATTTTGCCGCCAACCAAAGCCGTTTGATGAATGACGGATCGGGGCGCGTGCGCGCTTTGCTGCCCGCCAGAACGACAGAGAAAGCGTCGAAACCCGCGGCGACAACGCCCGCGCCGCACGGAGAAACACAGTGACAAGCACAGCCAAAGTCGTTCCTCTTACCAAGCCAAAGAAGAAACCCGTGCGCATGGCGGTTCCTGACAAGGGCTTGTCGGCGCAGCATCTGGGCAAACGCTATAAGCGCCGTCCTGTCGTGCATGATGTCAGCTTTTCGCTGCAGCGCGGCGAGGTCGTCGGGCTTTTAGGGCCGAACGGTGCGGGCAAGACGACTTGCTTTTATCTGGTCACGGGGCTGGTCAAGGCGGATACCGGGCGCATTCATATGGACGGGCTGAACGTCACCGATTTCCCGATGTATCGCAGGGCGCGGCTGGGGCTTGGCTATCTGCCGCAGGAATCCTCGATCTTTCGCGGCCTGACGGTCGAGGACAATATCCGCGCGGTTCTGGAAATCGTCGAGTCCGATTACGGCGCGCGCGAAAACATGCTGAACGAATTGCTGGCCGAGTTCGGGATTACCCATTTAAGGCAAGCGCCTTCTGTCGCTTTGTCGGGCGGCGAAAGGCGGCGTTTGGAAATCGCGCGCGCTTTGGCCTCGCAGCCGCATTTCGTTTTGCTTGACGAGCCGTTTGCGGGCATCGATCCGATAGCTTTGGGCGATATCCGCGATCTGGTCGTGCATCTGCGCGATCGCGGCATCGGCGTTCTGATCACGGACCACAATGTCCGCGCCACGCTGGAAATCGTCGACCGCGCTTATATTATTCACGACGGTCGCGTGTTGATGCAAGGCTCGCCGCAAGAGATTATTGAAAACGCCGATGTCAGGCGGGTGTATTTGGGGGAAGAGTTCAGGATGTAGGAAGCGGCAGAGGCATAATAAAACCGGTTTGTTTTCTGCTGGTTTTGTCAGGCTAATCGGATGATTTTCGATTTCATCGGAAGTCGAGAAGACCCATATTAATACGATAATATACTGAGAAACAAAGATAGATTTGTGTGGTTGTGTTGCAGATACCCCACGAAATACCCCCAAACGTAAAAAATTCCGTTCAAGAAGCGATATTAAGGGTTAATAAATGTTTAATTAAGGGATTGTCAAGCTGTCCCGACGATTATAAAGATTGGTAACTGCAGGCCATCATCTGCGGCACAAATTTTGCTGTAAAGAAATCTAGCATGACCCCAGACGAACCAAAGCTTCATTTTTCTTTACCTCCGATAACAGAGGCTATTTTGGCGTTCAATTTTTCTGCGCCCCTAGAAAAGCGGTGGCTAGAAAAAGTTCCAACA
This sequence comes from Alphaproteobacteria bacterium, assembly GCA_031291395.1. Classification (GTDB taxonomy): domain Bacteria; phylum Pseudomonadota; class Alphaproteobacteria; order UBA9219; family UBA9219; genus CAIXLI01. The sequence goes on from JARLJD010000115.1 coordinate 10,912, forward strand.
AAACTGAAAAAAGAATATGAACTCAAAGCACCGCTTAAAAATTACTCCGTCAGCATCGAGCAAAGCCCTACGGGGGAGGATAAGTCGTCGATAAAAATTGAAGAACTAGGCTTGCGCTTAGCGAGCAAGGATCAAACCAACATCCTCCAAATTAGCCAGAATTTCATAACTTTTCATAGGCTTGCCCCATATATAGATTGGGAATATCTTCGCACATCTGCACAAAACGGCCTTGAAACACTTGATAAATTGGCTGGGGTCACCCCAATAAATAAACTCTCGACTAGATACCTTAATAGGATTGATATCCCTTTTGAAGACCTTGAGAAAAGAAGCATCACCTTTGAACGGTACTTTGCGCTATATTCCACGCTTCCCCCTGCCTTTGAATCAATGGCAAACGTATACAATGCATGGTCTCGTGCATTTGATGATGTTCAGCAAGGCTATAGGTATGTGATTAATTTTTCGCCAGCACCCCCAGCCATATTGGATCACCACTCGTTCAGCTTGGATATTGAAGTTACTTCAATTGGCGAGATTCCGTCCAAGCGTAGTGATCTATGGGCGTTTGTCGAAAAGTTTAGGAGTGAGAAAAATAAAGCTTTCCTTTCGTGTCTGACGCAAGAGACAATAGGGTTATTCAAATGACATTTCAGACAGCTTACACCGATGAGCTTTTCACGCCGAGTGCGGGCAGGCAGCCTTTCGGGGCAAACGCCACTCCCTCTACAGAGAAGAATTCATTTCCCATGCTCTTTTTGAGCCCAACAATAGGCGCAAGCCTTGATGCACCGATCACGAATAAAAAGTGGACTTGGTCTGCAGAGAGCATAACGCCGCCCGATATGGAGACGTTGCTTGTCCATTTGACAGACAACTTTCGAAAAGGAACTTTTGCAGGAAAATCTGGCCTTATATGGGCAACAGATCGAGATACCAGCAAAGACTCGGGATGGACGGAACGGGAAATCGAACTAGAACAAGTAAATGACAACCTTGCCGAATTGAAAATCTATTACGCGACCGTTGCTCGATATAAGTCTAAGAATTGGCAGACGCATATCTTTCATGAATTAGACAGGCTTTTGCAATTTGATGCATGGGGGCCTGATGCGTCATTAATCAAGAAAGAATCTTTCATCTCTTTGATGAAATTCATCGTGTTTGCCCAACCGTTTCGACTTCCGGGCCTTGCTGTTGCAAAAAATGGAAATATGTCAGCCGGCTGGAAATTAGGAGAAAGAACCGTAGTAATTGAATTCAAAGAAAATGAAGAGGCCATTGCAATAGTGTCTAAAGTGACCCAGCGGGGAAAACAAAAGGCAGCATGGCAAGGAAATGTGGGGGCATTAAAAGAGTTTTTGAGCAGTTTTGGGAATTGGGGCTGTTTAGATGAGCAGAAAAAAACAGCCTAAACAAATATCCCGTCGCCTCCTTGGAAACGAAGAGCATATCGCGAGATACTGCTATCGTCAGCAAATTCTGCGAGATCCAGAAACGGGCGACGTAATATCAATACTTGATTCCTTTAAATTGAGGCCCATCGACAAGGGGGAACTATCCGTCGATCAATTTGAAAAACTAGGAAACGATTTTAATGCACGATTAAAAACCGCTGTATCAACCTTTCGCTCTATGATCAAGCATAGTCCCGTTACAGCGGATAGCATGATCAGCGTTTTAAATGTTGGGGCGGTAAAAGAAATTGGCAGAGGGGCTGGAAAAGAATTGAAGGTCAAAGATAAGTCGAGACCAGACCGTCCGACTTATGCCCATTTGCTTGGATTGCCGCACGATAATTCTGACAACAGTCTTTTGGCTTCACTGTCTGATGAAGGCATAAAGTCTTGCCACTTTATTGAAGTAATCGACAAGTTGCCTTAGTCTTTGGATTCGCTGGGCAGGGGCACATTGTGCCCTTGTGTTCTCATACACTCGTCAATGATCTTTTTCTTGCCCTCTGGTGTTAATGCATCGTCGGATTCTTTGACCTGTTCATCTGTCATGCTGTTGCGATTGGCGAGATAGCCGACAAGCCCAAAGGGGCTGAACATCTTTTCAGCAAGCTGTTTTTGCTTGGATTAGAAAATGGTGCGGTCGAGAAGACTCGAACTTCCACGAGATTGCTCCCACAGCGACCTCAACGCTGCGCGTCTACCAATTCCGCCACGACCGCACGTCTGTGATAGGAGGCAGGGGCAAGCCAATAGCAGAAAGGCACTGCCTTTATCAAGGGGTTATCTGGGGATTCTTTTTTTTGCACGGCTTTTAGCCCGCCTTGCCGATATCTCGTTTGGCGCGTTCGCGGCGGGCCTAAAAATGCGCGTTTCCCTTTTCGGGTCTAGACGGAAAAACCCCGCTCTTGGCGAGCGGGGTTTCCTGTATCAAAGCCCTGTTTACCAGCAGCCTTAGACAGCGTGCGCCGCCGCCAGAATAGCCAGCAGCAGGATCGCTACGATGTTGATGATCTTGATCATCGGGTTGACGGCGGGACCGGCGGTGTCCTTGTACGGGTCGCCGACGGTGTCGCCGGTCACGGCAGCCTTGTGGGCGTCGGAGCCTTTGCCGCCGTAGTTGCCTTCCTCGATGTACTTCTTGGCGTTATCCCACGCGCCGCCGCCCGAGGTCATCGAGATGGCGACGAAGATGCCCGTCACGATCGTGCCCAGCAACATCGCGCCGAGCGCGGTGAAGGCCTGCGCCTGCCCTGCGACGAAGCGCACGACGAAGTACAAAACAATCGGAGCCGCGACCGGAAGCAGGGACGGCAGGATCATTTCGCGGATCGCGGCCTTGGTCAGCATATCGACCGCGGTGCCGTATTCCGGCTTGGCCTTGCCTTCCATGATGCCTTTGATCTCGCGGAACTGGCGGCGCACTTCCTGCACCACAGCGCCCGCTGCGCGGCCTACGGCGGTCATCGCCATAGAACCGAACAGATAAGGCAACAGACCGCCGATGAACAGGCCGACCACGACGAACGGGTTCTGCAAATCGAACTTCACCGGCACATTCGGGAAGTAATGCTGCAAATCCTGAATGTAGGCTGCGAACAAAACCAAAGCTGCAAGCCCCGCCGACGCGATGGCATAGCCTTTGGTCACCGCTTTGGTGGTGTTGCCGACGGCGTCCAAAGCGTCGGTCGTGACGCGGATTTCTTTCGGCATGTTCGACATTTCGGCGATGCCGCCCGCGTTGTCGGTCACAGGGCCGTACGCGTCGAGCGCCACGACCATGCCCGCCAAAGCCAACATCGTCGTCGCCGCCAAAGCGATGCCGAACAGACCCGCCGTGGTATAGGCCAGAACGATGCCGACGCAGATCACGATCACCGGCAAAGCCGTCGATTCCATCGACACGGCCAAGCCCTGAATGACGTTGGTGCCGTGGCCGTTGGCCGAGGCCGCCGCGATGCTGCGCACCGGACGGTATTTCGTCGCGGTATAGTATTCGGTGATCCACACCATCAGCGCGGTCACGCCAAGCCCCGTCAAGGCGCAGGTCATCACCTGCATGCCGGAGAGAACCTGACCGGAGACTTCGGTCACCGAATCGTTCAGGCCGATCTGCTTGTTGACGACAAGAGCGATCAGCCCCGCCGAAATCACGCCGGTCGCCATAAGCCCTTTGTACAAAGCGCCCATGATGTTCTGGCATTTGCCCAAGCGAACGAAGAAGGTGCCGATGACCGAGGCGATAATGCACACGCCGCCGATCAGAAGCGGCAACAGCATCATCGTCGCGCGCTGTTCGCCCATAAAGAAGCTGGCGGCCAGCAACATCGTCGCCACGATCGTGACGGCGTAGGTTTCAAATAAATCCGCCGCCATACCGGCGCAATCGCCGACATTGTCGCCGACATTGTCGGCGATCACGGCGGGGTTGCGCGGGTCGTCTTCCGGAATCCCGGCTTCGACCTTGCCGACCAAATCCGCGCCGACATCGGCGCCCTTGGTGAAGATGCCGCCGCCCAAACGCGCGAAGATCGAGATTAGCGAGGCGCCAAAGCTTAGCGCGACGAGGGCTTCAATGATCGAACGCATCGACGCTTCGTCCGCGCCGCTCTTCCAGTGCAGAAGCGCGTAATAATAGCCGCTGACGCCAAGCAAGCCGAGGCCGACGACCAAAAGGCCGGTGATCGCGCCCGCTTTGAACGCAATGTTCAAAGCCGGTTTCATGCCGCCTTCCGCCGCCGCCGCGGTGCGCACGTTGGCGCGAACCGAAACATTCATGCCGACATAACCCGCCGCGCCCGAAAGCACAGCGCCGATGACAAAGCCGAGCGCCACATGCGCGCCCAGAAAAGCGCCGAGAACAACGCAAATAACCACGCCGACAAGAGCAACGGTCATATACTGGCGGTTCAGATAGGCCTTTGCGCCTTCCTGAATGGCCGCCGCGATTTCCTGCATGCGGGGGGTTCCTGTCGGAGCCGATAGCACTTGACGCGCCGTAAACAATCCGTACAGCAGGGCAAGAATGCCGCAGCCGAAGATTAGAAAAAACTCGTTACTCATTGCCTGTCCTCGTGGGGTTTTGATTGTGAAGGAGAATGCCCTTTGCCGGAGTCGCAAGGGCGCAACCGGCGGTTAAAATGCCCGAATGCGCGCAGGAAGGCAAGAGGGGGATTGATTCGGGACGGATGATTCGCGGTCAGACATTCAGAAAAAAGCGGTCGCCGGAAGGGCGACCGCTTTTTTTCGCATGACTCTGAATTACTTCGCAACCCGCGCTTGCGCTTTGGCGATTTGCTTCTTGATTTTCAACGCCGGTTCGCTGAGGCGGCTGTTGCGGGTGCCGAGCAGCCATGCGTCGATTCCACCGTTGTGTTCGACGGTACGGATGCCGTTTGCGGTCAAGCGCATCGAAACGGCTTTCCCCAGAATCTCTGACGGGAATGAGCAAACCTGCAAATTCGGCTGCCATCTGCGGCGCGTTTTATTGTTCGCATGGCTGACATTGTTGCCAAAATGCGGCTTCTTGCCGCTGACGGAGCATACACGGGACATAATTTTCTCGCGGGGCTTTCCCCGGCCTTCATTAAGGTTTCGTTTCGCGGATAAACGCGATGAGGGGGGCTTTATAAGGGGGAGAACGTTGCGGAGTCAAGGAATTGGTTGGGCGGGAAAACAGGGGACATAATAAAAAAGCGCTTTAACTAATTTTTTGTGGGAATAAAGCCAGCCGTTGAGGCGCATTTTTATTATGTCCCCTTGCCCGCCAACTGTTTCTCAACCATAGCGATGACGTCGCCAACTGTGCGGATGTCCGTGGCCGAGGTGTTGGCGTTAAAGGGCAGTTGCACGCCGAATTTGTCTTCCAGCGCGAAAACGACTTCGACCATATCCAGCGAGCTGACGTTCAAATCGGCCAGCTTAACGTCGGGCGTCAATTTGCTGCGATCGATCAACGCTTTTTGCGCGACGATGTCGAGGATTTCATCCATACGGTTCGAGGTCATAAGAGAGCCTGAGTTGTTAAGTATACTGCAACACGCCACAAATTGCGCTTTCTCGTAGGAGCGGCTTCCAGCCGCGACCCTTTGCTCTTACGTCAACAGTCGCGGCTGGAAGCCGCTCCTACGAACAGATAATGTGTGACCTTGCGAAGTATATCTAACGACTAATCGTTTTTCGATAATTTCTCAAGGGTCTCCATTTTTTCGGCTAACTGCTCGATTTTCTTGAAGAATTGTTTTAAACGGCCAAGGTTGAACAGATTTTCCATCATGCGCTCGCGCGAGGTGGCGGGGAGGCCGCCGACAATGGCGCGTTTGCCCACGTTTCCCGCGACGCCGCTCATCGCCATGACGATCGCGTCGTCGCCGATCATGACGTGATCCGCGACGCCGACGGCCCCGCCCAGCACCACGCGGTCGCCGATTTTCGCGCTTCCTGCTATGCCGACGCGGCCGCAGATCATGCAATTGTCGCCGACCGAGACGTTATGGCCGATTTGAACCTGATTGTCGATTTTGGTGCCATTGCCGATGCGGGTTGACAGAATGGTGCCGCGGTCGATGCTGGTGTTGGCGCCTATTTCGACATCGTTTCCCAGAATGACGGGCGCCAGAGAGGCGATGCGGAGCAGGGACGTATTTTGCGCCGTGACCTCGCCCCCGCGGCCCGCTTTGGCGGCCTCGACGCTGCCGGTCTGCGGCGTGACGAAGCTGAAGCCGTCCGCGCCGATGCTGGCGTTGAAATGGATTGTCGCGCGGTCGCCGATTCGCGTGCCCGCGCCGATTCTAACGCCCGGATAAATCAAAGCGTTAGCACCGATCGTGGCGTTCGGGCCGATATAGCATTGCGGGTGCAAAACGGCATTGTCGCCGATCGTGGCATTCGCGCCGATATAAACCTGCGCGCCGATCGCGGCGTTCTTCCCGACCGTCGCGCCCTCTTCGATGACGGCGGAGGGGTGAATGCCTGATTTCACGACGACAGGCTCGGCAAACAAAGCGGTGACTAGCGCCATTGCGAGACGCGGGCGCGTCACAATAATGCGATTTTCCAAAAACGCGCTGTCGCTTTCCTCGCCACAGACGATAGCGGCCGCAGCCTTGCTGTCTTTGAGTAAAGGCAATAAGGATGCCTCCATCGCCAGCGCCAGATCGCCCGCCCCCAAAATATCGGCGGGGTGCGCCAAGCGCGTGATGCGCAGCGAACCGTCGCCGATTAAACGACCTTCGACGGCGGAGGCGATTTGTTGGAGGGTGAAGGTTGGGGGCATGATACAGCAGGCGATGCTTGAATATTCGTTAGGTTAGCAACTACATTCCTGTACGCTGCGTTCAAGGTCAAGTTTTTGTTTTCCTGCAGGTGAACGAGGGATGGAAATAATTGCGGATTTTTTCGTTTTCCCATGATATTCTTTGCAAACATCAGAGGATTTTGCACATGGATGACACGTTTCCCTCTTATCTTTCGCGCGTCCTTTATCGGCTTCAGAAATATCGTGAGCTGGATCGATGCGCGCTGATTGCCACCTTTCGCGGGGCGGGGGCGTTGTTCGGTCGTTCCGTAAAGAAAACCGCAAAGAATGCCGCGCATTCGGTTATCGTCACTTTCCGCTATGGCATACCCGTTCGCATTTTCCCTGACGGCACGGAAGAAATCGATTGCAGTTCCCCTGAAATGAAAGCCTCCGGCAGTTCAAGCATCATAGGCGTTCTTCGGCACATGGCAAAAAGTCTTCTTTCCGTGACGCCTTCGCCGTTTGCGCCCTGCCCGACGATGCGTCCGCGCGGCAAGCCGTTGGAACCGGCTTTTGTTTGATCCCCTCGCGCTATAATCCCCCATGATCATCGGCATCGGCAGCGATTTGGCGAATATCGAGCGCATCGGCAAGACGCTGGAGACATATGGCGAACGGTTTGTGCAACGGGTTTTCACGCCGGTTGAGCAGGCCAAGGCGGCGAAGCGCGCCAACAAACCCGCGACTTATGCCAAGCGGTTCGCAGCCAAGGAGGCTTGCGCCAAGGCTTTGGGCACCGGCCTTTATCGCGGTGTTTTCTTCCGCGACATGGGCGTTGTCAACCTGCCTTCGGGACAGCCGACTTTGGAACTTTCCGGCGGGGCGCTTAAACGTCTGCGCGCGATGACCCCGCCCGGCATGACCGCCCGAATCCACCTTACAATCACCGACGACGCGCCGTGGGCGCAGGCTTTTGTGGTGATCGAGGCTAATAAATTCCCGGAATAAGCCGTGCGGTTTTTTCCGCATAGGCTTCATATTCGGGGAAATGTTCCGTCAAAACTTTTTCTTCGTAATGGATGCGCACCAGCTGTAGCGCCAGTTGCACGGCGACCAGAAGCAGCGCCCACGGCGAAAGGAAATTAATCACGACCCCCAGCGTCGCCACGGCTTCGGCCAGATACAAAGGATGGCGCACGACGGCATAGGGGCCTTGCGTCACAAGCCGCCGTCCTTCCGGCAAGATCGAGAAAGAGCGCCCCAATCGCAGAAGGATCATAACCGCGAACGCATTGCCGATCACGACCAGAAGGCAGGCCAGTATTCGCGCCCACAGGGGCAGAGACTCGCATGGGCTGAGCAGCAAAAGACCGGACATCAAAAACCCGCCCAGAATGGCGGCGGCGCAGGGGATGGCTCCGGCGAATTTGCTGATCGGGCGCAAGCGCACGGCGTAAAGCCCCGCGACCATAAGCGAATACAGCCCGATCGACAGAACCGAGAAAGCCTGCCCCAATTGATAGGGCTGCGGATGCGCGAAATCGACGCCTTTCATATGGGAAATGCCGCTGTGCAAGCAAACGCCCGCCGAAAAAGCGAAGGTCACGCCAAGCGCAAAGCGGATCGCGAGGTCGAGCCAGAAGGAACGGTCAAACGGTGAATCCTTTGTTTCGGAAAGAGACATAAAATCGGTTATGACGCCTCTTGCTTAAAACTTGCTTAAGCGCGGAAGGTTTGGGGTTACAATTCATGGCAATCAAGACGCATGCAATTCTGTGGATTTTTTTGACAAAATTTGCCATAATGCGGGTATTCTTGTGATTTGAGGCAAAGGCCTATGACAACTATGAATATATCTCTTCCTGAAACCATGAAATGTTTCGTGGATCATCAGGTAATGGATGGCGGTTACAGCACGTCGAGCGAGTATGTTCGCGACTTGATTCGCAAGGATCAAATCCGTCTTGCGCAACAGCATTTAGCGACCCTGATCATGGAGGGGCTGGAATCCGGTGCTGCCCTGCCTGTCGATGATGCTTATTGGGAAAACAAACGCAATGCGTTGACGCAAAAAGATCAGACCGCCCCATGAAGCCTGTTCGTATTCGTCCGCGCGCCGACAGAGAAATTGACGCGCTTGCGGATTATCTCGCGCGCAGCAATGTCAGCGTGGCGTTGCGTTTTCTGGGCTCTGTGCAGGAAGTTTTCGATCTGATCGGCAAACAACCGGGAATTGGCTCTTTGCGCTATGCCCATTTGCCGATGCTTGAAGGCTTGCGCGTGTGTTCAGTGTCTGGATTTGAAAAGCATCTGGTGTTTTTCATTGAGAGGCACAGTTATATTGACGTGATCCGCGTCCTGCACAGCGCGCGCGATCTTCCTGCCGCTCTTGCAGAAGACGAGTAACAAAATGCCCAAACCCCACACTTCCTCCCCCGTTCACGGCTGGCTAGCACTGGACAAGCCTTTAGGGTTGACGTCGACGCAGGCTTTGGGGCGGGCGCGGCGGCTTTTGGGCGGGAAGAAGGCGGGGCATGGGGGGACGCTGGATCCGCTGGCGACGGGGGTTTTGCCTTTGGCTTTTGGCGAGGCGACCAAAGTGATTCCCTATGTGATGGACGGCGACAAAGAATATGAATTCACGCTGCGCTGGGGCGAGGAGCGGGCGACGGGCGATGCCGAGGGCGAGGTGATCGCGACAAGCGACGCAAGGCCGAACGAGGCGCAAATTCTTGCGGCAATGCCTGAATTTATTGGCACAATTCAGCAAAAGCCTCCGGCTTTTTCGGCGATTAAGGTGCAGGGCGAACGCGCCTATGACCTTGCCCGCGCGGGGGAAAAAGTCGACTTGGCGGCGCGCGACGTTCGAATCGATAAGTTTGAACTTATTGACATCATTGACAAAGACAGCGCGAAATTTCGCGTTTCCTGCGGCAAGGGCATGTATGTGCGTTCGCTGGCACGGGATTTGGCGGAAAAACTGGGGGGCTGCGGTTATGTCGGTGCGCTTCGGCGTACGAAAGTCGGGCCTTTCACGATCGAAAATGCCGTTTCGATGGATGAATTGGAGCGTTTGAGTGCTGAAAATGCGGCTTTGACCGCTTTATTGCCCATAAAATCGGCGTTGGGAGCCATTCCTACCCTGATCTTAACCCCAAATGAGGCCAATACCCTGCGTTTAGGCCAGAGAATTTTGATCCGACCCCAACATGGCACGCTTTTTGAGGCGCCTTTGATCTTCGCTGAATACGATTGTGTGCCGATAGGTTTGATCGAAGCCAAAGCAGGGGAATTCCGCGTTTTGCGGGGGTTTCATTTCTAAAAACTGTGACTTTTCAGCATCTTTAGTTTGGCTTCCCTTTTCTCTCAAATCTCGTCATGCAATCGCATACTTTTGCCGGTTATCATTTCAGTTTTCGTAGAAGCGGTTTATGTCGTTCTGCAGTATAATCGATTTACAACCGATCCTTAATCAGCCCCTCGCCTTATAGGCGAGGGGCTGATTGGTTGTTACAGATGCGGGACACCAACTGTACGGACTACAAATTTGTTGGATATTGCTCCGGGAGCGTTGTCGGAAAGAAAGGCCTTGCGCTTATTAGATTTTTCATAAGCAGCCATTTTGGCTTTAAGCGCTGCTTCCCTTACCTCTTTGTTACCTGTCATATACCTAGGCAATAGATCGGCACCAACCACGATAATATCATCTGATACGGGCGCGTGCTTTACATCAAGGCCTTGGTTCCGATTTTTTCTCAACGCATTGATCAATTCCTGAGGTGACATATACACCGCGTTGCCGAGGCTTTTGCTAAGTTTTTTAGAGCCGTCCGCAAACAAAAGCGGAACATGAAGAAAATCCCCCCTGTATTGGTCTATTCCCAACCCAGCTGCTAAATGCTCCATCAACGAAGTTCGATTGGTAGGAAAATGATCAATTCCTATGACCCATAGATCGGGTTGTTCAGCCGCTAATCTGGCAGCCTGCAGCATTCGGAATTGCATCGCCCATGAAAGATTTTTAGCCTTTTGACTAAAATGATAATTCCCCATGAATTTGTGCCAGCCGTCAATTAATAGGCCCTCTGAGGACTTTTTCAGCGTTGCATCTGTAACGGGGGCGTGGCAGTCGGGGCATAAGGGCCAGACAAAACCTTTTTTGCCTTGAATAGGAGTTTGTGTGAAAAACCCAATAACGCGTCCAATGCCTGCAGAATGATGCATTGCGCTAAGAACGGTTTTTTCAAATTCCGGTGTACCAACGAGTTCGGAGGCGCGACGAAAATCAAGCTTCACGTAAGGGAACCGAGCGCCGATCGTACCGCGAACAACTCCCTCGATGACGGGTTGCCAAAAGTCGGCAAGACTGCCTTTATGACCATTGGGGGCGGGCATGAATTGGAACGTCGTGCTTCCCGGATACATATTTGCGGCATTGGCAGATTCACGGGTTCCATCCGCGCCGACATACTTCACAGGTTCAATATCATTAAGCCATATTTGAAGCCTAAATTCTGGCTTTTCACGATTGATGTCTTCATAGCGCTCACATAGCAGATAGGGGTAGGCTATTACAGCCGCCATGTTGCCCGCATGCAAGCCGTAAGGTCTGATACCAACGCCTATTTTTTCATTTCCCTTTGCCTCGCTGACCCAATAGGTCAAACCTCCCCATCCGATGTGATTCATTTTTACAATCTCTATTTTAAATATTAATCTTTGAAATACCCTATAATTTAAGGGGCTATTTGCGTCGGTCTTATATCTTGCATTTTTGCAATTTGCCAATTCTTTTTTACTTTCATGGCCGTAAGAGTTTTGTTTGTAAGCTCCTTACACATAGCTTTGTGCGATGGTTTGAGGGATAGAAAGATTCCCAAACTTTCCCCTTCCCATCTCCCCTGCTTCCCGCTAAAAAAAACTGCAAGGCGACAGGCTCGTTTGCGTTCACCGGATGCCTTGCTCCGGAACGTTTTAACCGTCGTGATCCTATGAAAAACGTTGTCGTTGTGGGTGCCCAGTGGGGCGATGAGGGCAAGGGGAAAATCGTCGATTGGCTGTCGTTTCGCGCGGATATCGTCGTGCGCTTTCAAGGCGGGCATAATGCGGGGCATACGCTTGTTATCGACGGCGTCACCTATAAACTGAATCTGCTGCCTTCGGGCATCGTGCGCGAGGGCAAGCTGTCGGCCATCGGCAACGGCGTGGTCATCGATCCGTGGCATCTGATTAAAGAGATCGACGCGATCCGCGAAAAGGGCGTGCATGTCGCGCCCGACAATCTGGTCATAGCGGAAAACTGCCCGCTTATTCTTCCCGTCCACGGCGCGTTGGACCGTGCGCGCGAGGCCGCGCGGGGCGACGCCAAAATCGGCACGACGGGGCGTGGCATCGGCCCCGCCTATGAAGACAAAGTCGCGCGCCGCGCTATACGCATGTGCGATCTGGCCGAGCCGGAGATTTTGCGCGCCAAGCTGGAATTCATGCTGTTGCATCACAACGCCTTGCTGCGCGGCTTTGGGGCGGAGGAATTCGATCTTGAAAGGCTCTATCAAGAGATTATGATTATCGCCCCCAAAATCCTGCCCTATGTCGGCGTGGTCTGGGAAATTTTGGAAACGGCGCGCAAAGCGGGAAAATTGATGTTGTTCGAGGGCGCGCAGGGCGCGATGCTGGACATCGACCACGGCACCTATCCTTTCGTTACCTCCAGCAACACGGTCGCGGCCAACGCGGCGACAGGCTCTGGCGTGGGATCGAAAACCGTCGGGCGCATCGTCGGCATTTGCAAAGCCTATACCACGCGCGTGGGCGCTGGCCCCTTCCCGACCGAGGATACAAGCGAGGACGGCGAAACGCTGGGTACGCGCGGCAAGGAATTCGGTACCGTCACGGGGCGTCGGCGGCGTTGCGGCTGGCTGGACGCCGTCGCGGTACGTCAAGCGGTCAAGACAGGCGGCATCGACGGGATCGCGTTGACCAAGCTCGATATTCTCGACGCGTTCAAGGAATTGAAAATCTGCCGCGCCTATAAACTGGGCGACAAGGTCATCGACTATCTGCCCGCAGGGCAACAGGCGCAAGCCGCGGTCGAGCCGATCTATGACCTCTGCGAAGGCTGGAATTGCAGCACCCGCGGCCTGCGCAGCTGGGCCGACCTTCCCGCGCAAGCCCTCAAATACATCCGCCGCGTCGAAGAACTGATTGAAGCGCCCGTGATTTTGCTTTCGACCAGCCCCGAACGCGACGACACGATTTTGATGAAAGACCCGTTCGCGGATTGACGATTTATCGTCAAATCGACCCTAATTTACGCTTTCGTAGGAGCGGGTTCCACCCGCGACCTCTTGTTATTACGGCAACAGTCGCGGCTGGAAGCCGCTCCTACGAAAAAGCGCAAGAAGATGTTGAGGAAGTCACAATCTGTCCCCTACTCACACCTCCGCCTGCTTCGCCATTCGCTTGCGCGTGTTCGGGTCGAGATAGCGTTTGCGTAAACGAATCGACTTGGGGGTTACTTCGACCAGCTCGTCGTCGGCGATGTAGGCAATGGCCTTTTCCAGAGTCAAAATCATCGGCGGGGTCAGGCGCACGGCCTCGTCTTTGGACGTCGTGCGAATGTTCGTCAGTTGTTTGCCTTGCAGGACGTTGACATCCAGATCGTTGCTCTTGGCATGTTCGCCGACAATCATGCCTTCGTACACTTTCGTGCCCGGCACGATCATCATTGGCCCGCGTTCTTCCAGTTTCCACATCGCATAGGGCACGGCGTCGCCCAAGCCGTTTGAAATCATCACCCCCGTACGGCGCGAAGCGATAGGGCCTTTATAGGGCGCATAGCCGTGGAACAAACGGTTCATCAACCCCGTCCCGCGCGTGTCGCTCAAAAAGTCGCTGTAATAGCCGATGAGGCCGCGCGAGGGCGCAAGGAAGATCAGGCGCACCTTGCCGCCGCCCGAAGGCCGCATGTCGGTCAGCTCTGCCTTGCGCTCCGACATCTTGTTGACGACTGTCCCTGAATAAGGCTCGTCGACATCGATCACCACTTCTTCGATCGGTTCCTGACGCTGGCCGTCGATTGTCTGGAACAACACGCGCGGGCGACTGATCGACAATTCAAAGCCTTCGCGGCGCATCGTCTCGATCAGAATGCCAAGCTGCAATTCGCCGCGGCCAGAGACTTCAAAAGCGTCGCGGTCTTGCGATTCCGCCACGCGGATCGCGACATTGCCTTCGATCTCGCGCATCAAACGGTCGCGAATGACGCGGCTCGTCACCTTGTCGCCCTCGGTACCGGCCAGCGGCGAGTCGTTGACCGAAAAAGTCATCGCAATCGTCGGCGGATCGACGGGGCGCGCATGCAAAGGCGTCTCCACCGGCAAATCGCACAAAGTATCCGCGACCGTGGCCTTGCTAAGGCCCGCAATCGCCACAATGTCTCCGGCCTCCGCTTCCTCGACCGGCAAACGCTCCAAGCCGCGGAAGGCGAGAATCTTGGTCACGCGCCCTTGCTCGATCATTTTTCCGTCATGCGACAACGCTTTGATCGGCATGTTCATGCGCACGGTGCCTGTTTGTACGCGCCCTGTCAGTAAACGCCCCAGATAGGGATTGGCTTCCAAAATCGTCGCCAGCAGCGTGAAAGGCGCGGTGGGATCGACCTGTGGCGGCGGCACATGGCGCGTGATCAGGTCGAACAAAGGCTGTAAATCCTTGGGCGTGTCGTCCATCTTCTCAATCGCCCAGCCGTTGCGGCCGGAGGCGAACAGCATCGGGAAATCCAACTGCTCCTCGCTGGCGTCCAGCGCGGCGAACAGATCGAAAATTTCGTCATGCACCTGATGCGGCCGCGCGTCCGAGCGGTCGATCTTGTTGATGACAACCATCGGTTTCAGCCCGATCGCCAAAGCCTTCGACACCACGAATTTGGTTTGCGGCAAAGGCCCTTCGGCGGCGTCGACCAACAGCACGACGCCGTCGACCATCGACAAAATGCGCTCGACTTCGCCGCCGAAATCGGCATGGCCGGGCGTATCGACGATATTGATGCGGATGCCGTCATGCACGATCGAGGTGCATTTGGCCAAGATCGTGATGCCGCGTTCGCGTTCCAGATCGTTGCTGTCCATCGCGCGCTCTGCGACCTGCTGGTTCTCGCGGAAGGTTCCGGATTGCTTGAGCATCTGATCGACGAGCGTGGTCTTGCCGTGGTCGACGTGGGCGATAATGGCGATATTACGTAGCTTCATTTTCTTCACTAAAGGGTGTTGGGCGTTAAAACACGACGAACGGCAATCCAAAAGGAAAGCATTTATAAGTCGCTCTTTCGTGCGCAGAGTTACGGGTTAGAAATGCTTTCGTCAATCTTTATAAATAAAAGGCAACGAATTTTAAATTTACCCTGTTGAAGCCTAACAGCATTTTTAGCGGCTTCTTCAAGCGGGGTCGGCTTGAAATCAACGGCAGGGAAATTATGTCAGCAGAGCGCTAAAACAAGTAATTTCAAAGTGTTGTTATCGAAACTCCTAAGAAACCAAGGTGCGGCAAAAATGGCGGGGGCGCCTTGCCTTCTGTGGGGTAGCGACTTTATATGAGATTCCCTTGAAAACAAAAGGCCTCTGCTCCGGCCTCGAAAGTATTTCAATGTTTTGAATCCATGGGAAAACCGATTAGAATTGGGAATAAACAGAAAATCGAGCATTACTTATGGGTTCAGTTTCAAAAAAGAAGCCTTGGTTTCTGAAAAGCGGCTTTCGCTCATCATGGGATATCGCGGCGCGAGAGGCGACGAATTGGCTGATGCCGTACGAAGCCCTTCAAATAGCGAGAATGGCGCATGAGATCTGGGAGCAAAACCCGAATTCGCGCGTTTTTTCCTTGGGACAAAGTCCAGCGTGGATTGTTAAAGCCTTGGAAAAAGAGGCGGCACTTAAAAAGTTAGATTATAAAACGGGATATATCCCATTTTCTGGCAGTTTCTTTCTTCCTGCGGATGTGCTTGAGCAAAATAAGGACTTGTATTGTTATTCATCATGGGATGGGCGAACCAACCTTTGCGAAAGAATAAACCGTCATAGGATGGATCCCTATAGAAAAGTTTTAGAAAAAATTGGCATGAGCCCGGAATCAATTATTGATCATTTTACGAAAAACAATGCCACGACAACCATTACCGAAATTATGGGTCAATCCGGTGGTGGCGCAGCCTCTTTCCTGTACGTCCTTTTTTCCTGGGCTAAAGACGACGGCGCCGAGGCATCGCTGCGTGAAGCCGTGAATGTCCGGCTTTATAACAACAGTCAACTCGATTTGCCTTTCAGCCTCAGAATTGAAGGCTTCGATCCCATCCCATGTAATTTTCATCCGATTGATTCAGATTTGCGGGATACGCTTATGAATTGTCGCGACAATGTCAGGATTGTTCCTTACTATCCCTCGGAAAAGTGGCTGAAAGAACCGGGATCGCCTGAAGGTGATCCTCGCATTTTGCAAAATACGGAGGAGGTGCTGGGGGAAGCCGTTGTCATTACTAATTTTGCTCCCAATCTATATGATAAATGGCGAATGTACGGTCGCGCGGCTGTAAAAAAATTTCTGCCCCGCGACGCGCCAAAAGCTGTTTCTTCAAAACGTTCAACGCTCGCAAGTGTAATCGGCGAAACCCCGTTCGTACGTTAGGCGTGGTTTCTTATTCCGCCCCGCTGGCAAATTGCGTCACCTGTTCTTGCAGCGCCTTCATGCGGCGTTCGTTTTCTTCCGTTGGCTGCTCGCGGTACGAGGCGCGGGCGGCGGCATAGTCTGCTTTTATTTTTCCTTGTTCCAACGTTTGCCACATCGCCAGCCACGCCTTCCGCGCCTCGTCAAGCGCGACTTCGGGGCGGGCGGCTTGGACGTGGAGGTAAGTTTCGGGGGAGAGGATTTCGTCCAGAACCGAAACGTCACGATCATAATCGAAAACGGATTCCCTTTCGCGCTGCGCCGCGTTTTCGGACAAGGCGCGGCGCAATTCGTCGGCTGTCGGCGCGGTGTCGTGGATTTGAGATAGATGGTCGATGACGCTTTGGCGCAAGGCTTCGAATTCGGGCGTGCGGATTTCCATTCCGGCGAAGCTTTCGCCGAATTCGTCGAACAAATCGGGGTGGTTGATCAGAAGGGCAAGCAGGATTTTTTCCATCACGCGCTGCCCGCTTTGCGGCGAGCGGCGGGCTTCGAGAAAGGGCGCAGGCGGGGCGTTTTTCCAGTTGCCGCCTTGCCTTGGCGTGAAATTCTGCGGCTTCCAGCCGAAGGCGTCGTCGATGCGTTTTTTGAATTCGTTGCGATAAAGCTCGCGTAAGGCTTCGTCCTTAATCTGGCTGACGCGCCCATTCAGGGCGGTTTTGAATGCGCCGCGTTCTTCGGGCGTGCGCATTTGCCGTCCGGCCAGCGCCAGATTCCACAACACGTCGATCATCGGCAACGCTTGTTTCAGCAAAGAGTCGAAGGCCGCTTTGCCCGATTGGCGGATCAATTCGTCGGGGTCTTTGGCGCCCGCCATTGTCGCGATGCGCAAAGTTTGCGACGAGGTTAAAAGCGGCAAGGCGCGTTCGACCGCGCGCGTGGCGGCGCGCAGACCGGCGGTATCGCCGTCAAAGCACAGGATTGGGCTGTAATCGCGCGAGGCGTCGCGCGTATCCGGCGGGGGCAGCCATTTCCACAAAATCTGAATCTGCTCTTCGGTGAGCGCCGTGCCCAAGGGCGCGACCGCGCCGCTATATCCCGCTTCGACCAGCGCGATCACGTCCATGTAGCCTTCGACGACGATGATCGGCTGGCCCTGCGTCAAAGCGGTTCGGGCGCGGGACAGACCATAGAGCAATTGGCCTTTGTGAAACAGCGCGTGGTCGGGGGAATTCAGATATTTGGGTTCGCCGTCGCCCAGAATGCGCGCGCCGAAGGCGACCGTGCGCCCGCGGCTGTCGCCGACCGGAAACATCACGCGGTTGCGGAAAAAGCTGTAAGAGTCGGGGCGATCCTCGGCTTTTTTGGCGAGGCCGACGGCGATCAGGTCGTCGAGCGCATAGCCTTCGCCGGTCATTTTGCGCAGCAAAGCTTGCCCGTCGTTCGGCGCATACCCCAAACGGAAACGGCGGATCGCATCGTCGCCAAGGCCGCGTTTGCGCAAATAGGCCAATGCTTCGCGTCCGCTGGGTGAGAAAAGGTGTTCTTCAAAAAACGCCGTCGCTTTGTCGAGCAGTTGATAAAGCTGTTTCTCTTTATCGAATTTCTCGCGCGCGACGGGCGTGTCGCGCGGCACTTGCAGACCCGCTTGCGCGGCGAGGCTTTCGACCGCTTCGGGGAAGCTTAGGCGGTCGAAGCGCATCGTAAAGCCGATCACGTCGCCGTGCGCGCCGCAGCCGAAACAATGGAAAAACTGCTTGGCGTCGTTGACGTAAAAACTCGGCGTCTTTTCGTTGTGAAAGGGGCAACAGGCTTTGAATTCCCTCCCCGCGCGGATGATGCGCACCCGTGCGCCGACGATGCCGGATAGAGGCAGCCGGTTGCGGATTTCTTCGAGGAAGGAGGGAGGGAATGTGGGCATGGGAGTGCTGATTGTCGAAGTGTTTTTCGTTTGGGGGAATATAGCCTGTTTTTCTGAAAAGCTGAAAAGAAAGGAAGCAAATGGGATTCCGGATAAATTTTGCGCCACAGAATCCTGTTATTAATCTCGTTCTACGGTTTGAGCGCAAAATTTTCCGGAATGACGGTGGCTTTTGGGGGGGGCTTCGTATGCATCGTCATTTCGGCTCCGTTCTTCAGAACGTCACCTCCATCAATCGCGGCGCGTAGGTCCAGAGGAGGAAACAGCGCACTTTTTTGTCGGGAAAAATACCGCGCAGGAGGAGGCGGTATTCGGCAAGTTGTTGGCGATACGCAGCGGGGATGTCCTCGACGCGGTCGGGCGGGGGGCGGTTGGTTTTGTAATCGACGATCCAGACTTCATCGCCGCAAAGGCATAATCTGTCGACTTGGCGAAACACGTTCGTTCCGTCCAGACGTCCCGTCAGCGGCGCTTCGGCGAGGCTGTCCGGCGCGAACAAGGCGGCGAATTTTTCGTCGTTTAGCAAGCGCGAGACTTCGCCTGCGATTTCCTCGCGCTGCGCTTGCGTCAGATCGTAACGAGGGGGGGCGAGGAAACGAGCGACGGCGTCGCCGCGGCGTTCGGGCGCGATGTCGGGCAGGCTTTGCAGCAAACGGTGGATGATGCGGCCGCGCGCGAAAGCGGCGTCGGGCGTCGCCGTTGCCACGTCATGCGAGGGCGCAAAGGAAACGACGGTCTGCGGCTTTTCGACGCTTTGCAACGCCCAAGCGGGCAGCGGCGTTTTGGGTTTGATCGGCGGCGGCGTCTGCGGCGGCTGGGCGAGAAAAGCCGCGCTGTTGGCGAAGGCGATTTCCGGCGCGGGGCCGCTTGCGTCGGCGGGAAGAAAATCCTGATGCAACGGGCGCAAAGCTGCGGCTGCGAGGCCATACCAGCTGGATTCCATCTCGCTCTTGCCGTTTTGCCAGCCGCACAGATAAAGCCGGTTCGACGCGCGAGTCAGCGCGACATAAAACAGGCGGCGATATTCTTCCAATTGCTTGTCTCGCGCTTCCTGCCACAGGCGCTTCGCCTCGCCGAATTTCGGCGCGCGGGTTAGGAACAAGGGCGTGTCTTTTTTCCATTGGAATTTCGGCAAATCGGTCGCGCGCGGCACGGCCGTCGTGTCGGGCAGGAAGACGATCGGCGCTTCGAGGCCTTTGGAGGCGTGCACCGTCATGATGCGCACTTGGCCGCCTTCTTGCTGATCCCCCTGATCGAGTTCGCGTTTGATCTCGGCGTCCGATTGCGTCAGCCAGCGCAGGAAATTTTGCAGGGACGGGGAATGATTGCTGCTGAAATTTTGCGCCGCGTTAAGCAGTTCTTCGATGGGATCAAGACATTCGTCGCCGAGCCGCATCCACAACGCTTTACGTCCGCTGTCGGCATTGGCGGGACAGGGCGCGTTCAGAATGTGCGAGAGGAAAGCGAAGGGAGGGGAGAAATCGGCTTCGTTGAGTTTGGCGGCGAGGTAGGCGTGAGTGGCGGCGAATGTGGGATCGTCATTTTGTAAGAGACTCCCCCTCCCCTTGAGGGAGGGGGTAGGGGGTGGGGGCGTTCCACAAGAGCAAGCGTTTAAAATAATAAACGCCGATCCCGGTCGTTCCCCCCCACCCCCTACCCCCTCCCTCAAGGGGAGGGGGAGTTTCTCTTTTGGGGCTTTATCTTTTATGCTTTGCCATAGAGAGCCTGTGCGGCCTATCGCCAGTTCCATCAACTGCTCTTCGCTGAGGCCGATCAGGGGGCTGCGCAGGAGGGCGGCGAGGTTGAGGTCGTCTTCGGGGAGCAGGACAAAACGCAGCATCGCCAGCAAATCCATCACCGGCAATTGGCGGATCAGGCGCATGCGGTCGACGCCGGTGACAGGCACGGCGCAAGCTTTCAACGCGCGCACCATAAGATCGGCGAAACGCCCGCGCCGACGAAGCAAAATCATGATGTCGCCGGGCGCGATCGGGCGGGATGCGCCCGGCAACGTTTCATGCCGCGTCAGCCAGAATTTTATTTTGCCCGCGATTTGTTGCGCCAGTTCCGCTTGCGGGTCGCGTTCGTCTTCATAGCCGGTCGGCATTTCCCATTCGCTGCCGCTTTGCGCTTTGTCGGCGTCAGGCTCCAGCAAGGGCCAGAGTTCGACGCGGCCGATTTTTTCGCTTCCGTCCTTGTTGGGCGCGGCGTTGTGCGTGACCAATTCTTGCGACACGCCCGCGCGCGCGGCATCAAGGGCGAAGATCGTATCGACGGCGGTCAAAATGGCGGGCGCGGAGCGGAAGGAGGTGTGCAGGCCGATTTTCTCTAGCTTGCCTCCGGCTTCGGTCAGGCGGCGCGAGAAATCCTCGCGCAGGGAAAGAAAGGCTTCGGGATCGGCGTTTTGGAAACTGAAGATCGATTGTTTTTCGTCGCCGACGACGAACAAAGTGCGGCCACGGTTTTCTTGCGCGAAAAATTCTTGCGTCAATGCTTGCACGATGTTCCATTGCGCGCGGCTGGTGTCCTGCGCTTCGTCCACCAGAATGTGGTCGATGCCGCGGTCGAGCTTGTACAGGATCCACGGCGCGATGCCTTGACGGCGCAGAAGATTTTGCGTGAATAAGATCAGGTCGTCGTAATCCACGGCGGCTCTTGCCGCTTTTCGCGCTTCAATTCGCGCGGCAAATGCGCTTCCGACGATCAGAACGCTGGCTGTTATGTCGGCGATTTCCGCCGCTTCGATGCGTTCCAAAACCGATTGCAGGCGCGAGGCTTCGCGCGAACAAATGTCGTCGACGTCGGGATGCTGCTTGCGAATGTCGTTGCTGGCAACGAAGGATTTTGAAAACGGCTCGCGCTCTTTCGTCAGGAACAAGCTTAAATAATCGTCGAACCGCGCGGCGCGTTCCGGCATCGGGGTTTTCAGAAAATCCGCCAGCGCCGCGCCGCGCGTTTGATAGCGCGAACTGCCTTTCAGGAGCCACGCGGCAAGCTGCCGCAAAATGTCTTCCGGCGCGTTTTGGATCGCGGCGAAGCGCAGGCGTTCCGGCGTCTCGCCTTGTTCCAGTTGCAGCAGGCCGCGCATTTTTGCGATTGTTTTTTCCTGCGCTTCGGCAAGCCGCGCGCGGGCGTGCATCACTTCCTGCAACATGTCGGCGAAACCGGATTCGCCTTGCGCGGCGATCAGCACCGTCAGCGCTTGCGCCAATTCTTGGTCTGGATGTTCTTCGGCCTCGCGCAACAAATCGTCCAGAACTTCGTTGCCGAGAAGTTTCAAATCCTGTTCGTCGATCAGGGCGAAATGCGGCGGCAATCCGGCCTCCAGCGGGAAACGCGACAGGATTTCCTGACAGAAGGAATGGATCGTGCGGATGCGCAATCCCCCCGGGCAGGAAAGGACGCGGGCGAATAGCCGCCGCGCTTCGGTTCTTTGTTGCGCCGTCGGCGGGCTTGCTTGCAATTTGTCGAGATCGTGATCCAGTTCCTTGTCGTCGCAGACCGCCCATTTGCTGAGCGTCGCGGTGACGCGGTTGGCCATTTCGGCGGCTCCGGCGCGGGTGTAGGTCAGGCACAGGATTTTCTCTGGCCGTACGCCCGATAAAAGCAGGCGCGTGACACGCGCGGTCAAAACCGTCGTTTTACCGGAACCCGCGGACGCGTTGACCCACACGGAGGATGCGGGATCGGACGCCGTGCGTTGATTGGCGTTTGGGTCGGCGAAGGAGGGTTGGGGAAGGGGGAGGGTCATGCGGCAGCCCCAATGACAATGTCCTCTTCATTCGCGGGAAAGAAACAAACGCGCCGCAAACACGGCGGTATCCCCTCCCCCTTGAGGGGAGGGTTAGGGAGGGGGGATGGCCGCAAGAAACGGCGTTTGTAATTATCAATGAACCTTGCCGTAAGGCAGCTTATGACTCCCAACAGCATTCCCCAGTCGCTCCCCCCCCTCCCTAACCCTCCCCTCAAGGGGGAGGGGATACCGCTGCTTTCGCTACGATATTGTTTTCGACTCGCAAAAAATGATTGGTTCGTTTTCATCCCCCCTCCCCCGTCCTGCCCCATTCCGCGAGGCGCGAAAGGTGGGCGTAGTCGTTGTATTTCGGTTGCAGGCGCGGTTTGGGGGCGGCCTCGTAAGCTGTTTCGGGATCAGCAAAAGTTTCGATCAGCATTTTCAATCCGGCTTCGGCCTTTGCGATCAGTTCGGGCAATTCTTCGTCGAAAACCGTTATTTTGCAACCGCTGCTGCCGCCTTTCAAAGCCCAGTATTCGCCCGCGCAGGTTTCGGCGGGCGCGAGGCCTTCGAAGCCCCCTGCTGCGGCGATCAAAGCCAGCAATTGCAATTGCGGTTCGACGCCGGATAGGACTTCGTTTTTCGACGGCACCGCGCCGGTTTTGTAATCGATGATGACAAGGCTGCCGCCGTCTTCCAAAGCGTCGATGCGATCTGCGCGGCCGGTCAACGTCAGGCCGTCGATCTCGATCGCGCCTTTGGCCTCGGGGGCGAGCATTTTGACGCCGCTCTCGCGCCGCTTGCGGTCTTGATCGACGAACCACGCCGCGATGTCGGCAAAACGCGCGCCCCAGAAAGCGCGGATGCGCGGATTGCTTTTGTCTTGCGCGAAAATCTCACGGCCTATGCTCAGCAATTGCGCTTCGGCGTCTTGTGGAAGCGCGTCGGGAAAGGCGCGGATGAATTGTTCCAGCGCCGCGTGAATCATCGTGCCGCGATCCGACGCGTCCCATTCGGCGTCCAGCTCGTCCAGCTTTTTCAGTTTCAGAATATGCTTGGCGTAAATGGCGTAGGGATTGCGCAGCCACGTCGTGATTTCCGTGACCGACAGCGCGGTCGGGCGCGTGGCGACAGGAGGCCGCGGTTGCGGGCGGGCGCAGGGTTTGATCTCCTCGCGCAAAGGGGCGTCCAGCGCTTGCGCCCATTCGCGCCACTGTTCCGTCGGCGCAAGAGCGTCGCGCGTGTCGTCGGACAATCCCGCGGCGCGCAGCACCGCTTCGATTTGCAGCAGAAAGCGCGACGGCACGGTCGGCGTGCCGTTCGCGCGTAGGGATCGCGTCAGCATCACTTCTTTTGCGGCGGCCAGTTGGACGAAATCATGCGCCGACAAGCCGATGCGAAATTCGGGCGCGGGCAGATTGAATTTTTTGCGCATCGGCCGCGACATCCACGGATCGAAACCGGCGTCTGGCGGCCACGAACCTTCGTTCAACCCGCCCAGAATCATCAGATCGGCGTCGCATAAACGCGCTTCGAGCGGGCCGAGGATGCTGAGCCGAGGATGCGTCGCGCGTGTCGCGCGGAGGGTTTTCATCTCGGCCAAAGAGGCGAACAACGCGCTGTAATCGGCGCAGGAGATCGGCGGGAAATCGGCGGCTCCCTCGCGCCATTCGTCGAGCCACGCGGCGACGTCCTCGCCGCTTTCGCCTTGCCACAGCCGCGCCGCGCCAGCTTGTTTGTCGGAGGCCGCAACTTTTTCGGCCACCGCAATATGCGCGGCGATATGCGCGTTTAAGGGCCGCAAGCCATTTTCTTTGAGCGGCAGCAGAAGTTCTTTCAGCGCGGCGAAATCTTCCGGTTGTTCCTTGCGCGCGCGTATTTCAGCTTGGCGGGCTTGCGCGCGGCAAAGGGCTGGATTCTGGCCACAGGCGGCGAAGGGATGCTTGAGTAAAGCCAGAAAATCGCTGGCCGTGGCGTGAGGGGAGGCGGCGGCCAGAAGCAACTCAAGAAACGCCCCGATCGGCAGGCTTGTTAAATTCGCGCCGCCGGAATCGTCGGCGTCAATGCCCCAGCGCCGCAACTGCGCCGCCACGCGGGCAGCCAGTTTTCGATCCGCGGTGACGAAGGCCGCCGTTTGATCGGGCGACTCCAACAAAGCGCGGAGACGCAAAGCAATAACTTGCGCTTCCTCCTGCGGATGATCGAGGGTTAGGCGGGTTAGTCCGGCAACTGCGGTGTGATCCAATGTTCCGCGCAGATTGCGCCACGCCTCGGTGACGGAAGCGGGACGCATCGCTTCGCTGAGGAGTTTAACGCGAGAGGATAGTTCTTGAACGGCAAAGCCCCCCTCACCCTGACCCTCTCCCCCCAAGAGGGGGGAGAGGGAATCTCCTTTGGCTTGATGGGAATGACATGTTAAGGCAGAAAAATCCTCAACCTCTCCTCGCCCAACCCCCATCTTCTCCAACAATCTTTTCATGCTGTGTTGCGGATGCGTGTCGTCGATGGCATCCCACGCTTCGTTGTCGATCGCGCGGTCGAGACCCGGGAGGATGACGGCGCCCAAAGGCGAACCCGCGATCACATCCAGCAATTCCGCCGTGGCGGGAACCGAGCCGGTGGAACCGGCGGCGATGACCGGAAAATCGGGCGGGTTTTTGCGCCACACATCCGCCTGCGCCGCCAGAACCTGATTGCGGCGCAAAGCGGGATCCTGACAGCCGAGTTCGGCCAGAATCAGCGGCCAGTTTCGGGTGACGATTTCGAGAAACAGAAGCGTTTGTTGCCAATGCTCGGCCAGTTCCTGCTCTTCGACCAATTCGGGAAGTTTGGCGATGTCGCAGGATGCAATCTGGATTTGATCGAGAAAACGCGCCAAAGCCTCCGCCGCCAAGGTCGCCTGATCCCACGACAAATTGGGGTCGCGTTGCCGCACTTGTTGCGTCAGCAGCATCAATCTTTTCAACGGCGCAATCGCGGGCGGGATGCCAAAATCGCCTTCGTCGGCGAAAGCCATTTCTTCTTCATCGACATCGCCCAAGGGGCGCATGCGCGGCAGCAACACGGGCTTTCCCCCCGCAATGCGGGCAAAGGAATTTCCCAAATACCGGCAAGCGCGGCGCGTCGGCAGCAAAATCACATGCCGCGACAAAAGAAATCCGTCGCCGTTCGTCCGTTCCCACAATTCCGCCGCCAGCGTATCGAGAAACGGCAGATCGGGGTTGATCGTGAAGATGTTTTTCACGTGCCCCATCCTCTACCAGATTCCAGCAATTCATTAGCGATGCGCCAATCGTCAGGCGTGCCGACGTGATAGCAGGTTCCGTCATGTTCCACGCCGAAAAGCCGTTCTTGCGCTTCGACCTGATCCCAAATGACGTTGTTGGAAAAAACCTTGGTGGGCGGGAGAGCGATAAGTTCGGGTTTCAGGATTTGCGCTGAAATCCACACATAAGGCCGCGGCGGGGTAATATCTTTACGCCTCACGCGCCCGTCGGCGTCCATTGAAAAATCGCCTTTGGCTGCATCGAAGCCGCGCGCTTTCTCCGTACGCATCAACAGCAACAATGCGTCCATAATTTCTGGATTCCATTTTTCCCGCATGCGCTCAAGGCTCGGCACAGTTTTGTCCAACCACGGCAAATCGGCGTTGAGCGAGAAAAACGGCAGGCCTTCAAAATAAGGCAAAGCTTTTGCAATACCGCCGCCGGTGTCGAGCAATTCCGTCTCTCGCGAGATCATAATTTCGATGTCGCGTCGCGCGCGCAGATGTTCCTCGATCTGCTCGGCAAGATAAAAGGTGTTGACGACGGCGCGTTTAATTCCCGCCGCGACCAGTTTATCCAGCGCATGATCCAGCATCGCGCGTCCGCCGATAGGCTGCAACGGCTTGGGCCGCGTCAACGTCAAAGGCCGCATCCGCATGCCAAGACCAGCGGCGAGGATCATGGCGGTGGGGGAAAGAGGGGGCATCGTAAGGCGGGATGAGGAAAAGAGTGACTCGATCGAAAGTTAAAAAACCGGTGAAGCCATAGCGGCAGAATCCCCTCCCCCCTCGCGGGGTGGGTTCGGGAGGGGGGAGGGCGACTGGGACAGGCGGGGGCGGGTGATTAAGAGGTTTGGGGTAAGGTTCGTTTACAATCCCAAACTTTGTCTCTTACCTCACTCCCCCCACCCTAACCCTCCCCGCGAGGGGGAGGGGATTCCATCGCTTTGGCGGCACCGTTTGTGCCACTCATTTCCTTGTTCCGCCTTTTATCCCAACCCCCGCACCATGGCGTCGTGGTCGATATCGGGTTGTTCGTCTTGTTGGCTGCTGGGCGTCGCGATGAAACCGTCTTGGGCGAGACTTTCCGCGGGTTCGGCGGCTTGCGGGCCGCGTTCGCGCAGGACGCGGCGCTCGGCGCGTTTGACGGCAGCTTCGAGATCTGCTTGCTTGCACAGGCCGAGCAAAACCGGATTTTGCGGCTTGATGTTGGTCGCGTTCCAGTGCGAACGGTCGCGCACCTTGGCGATGGTTTCCTTGGTCGTGCCCAGAAGACGCGAGATTTGTGCGTCGAGCAGATCGGGATAGTTCTTGATGAGATAAGCGATCGCGTCGGGCTTCTCTCCGCGTTTGGAAACTGGCGTGTAGCGCGCGCCTTTGGTGCGGGCGATCGGTTGGGGCAAGTCGCTTTTGACCATTTTCAAACGGCCGCGCGGATCGGCTTCGCAGCGCTTGATCTCGGCTGGCGTCAACTGTCCGTTGAAAACGGGGTCGAGGCCGACAATGCCGACCGCGACTTCGCCGTCGGCAATGGCCTGCACTTCCAGTTTGTGCAAACCGCAGAATTCCGCGATCTGCTCGAACGTCAGCGTCGTGTTTTCAACCATCCATACGGCGGTCGCTTTGGGCATAAGGGGCAGGGCCATTGGTGTTCTCCTAAATAAAACCGGGCAAAAATTCGGGCTCTTGCCGGCCGCGGCTAGGCGACCGAACGATCCGCGAGCAAATTGTGGGGATCGGTTAAAGTCCCCTAGTCAGGAAACTTCATCTGCTATTTTACCCATATGCGCGGGGGATTCCACTGTTTTTTTGCGCTTTCGGCGTTATTTTTTTGGGCGAGGGAGTTTGGGTTACGCCAAGCCGTCATTCCCTACCCCTTCCATTCCGGCCATTCCTCCCCACGCCGGATCGCTTCGCCGATGGGGGTGAAGACTTCCACAAGGCGGTCATAAGCCGGTTTTTTGAACGACACGATCAGGTCGGGGGCTTGCGCCAGCTCGATCCATTTCCATGCCACAAATTCCGGCATTTCCGGCTCGTTCTTGCCTGACAAGTCGATTTCGCTGTCTTGACCGAGGAAGCGCAGCGCGTACCATTCCTGTTCTTGTCCCCGATATTTGCCGCGAAAAACGATGCCGCCTGCGCCGTCGCTGGAGATGCGGCGTTTTTGCAGCCAGTCGGGGAATTCGTAACGCAGGATTTCGGGGACTTTGGCAATAATGCGGGCATTGTCGGTGCCGATTTCCTCTTTCATCTCGCGCAAAACCGCCGTCATCGGCGCTTCCTCTTTCTGCACACCCCCTTGAGGCATTTGCCACGCGCCGCGCTGGTCGCGGCGCTCTGCCACCAGAACCAGACCCTGCGCGTTAAACAGACAAAGCCCGACGCCTCGGCGGTAAGGCAGTTTTTGAAAATCGATACCTGTGGTCATGTTTTCCTGTTCCTTTTTGTTTTACTGAACCGTGGCGCTAAGCGGCGCAAGCGCTATGCCGCGCTCCGGCAACCCTTTGATCCACGTTTGCAACTGGGCGACCATGACCGGAGTCGCTGCGGTGATGCCGACAGCGTGGCCGGTTTGGCGCGCGGTCTTTTCCAGATCGCCAAGCGTCGCCGCAATAACGTCCGGGGACAGATCGGCATCCAGCCGTTCGGTCGTTGTCGCGACCGGAACGCCGTCGCTGCGCGCCATATCCGCCACCACGCTGTACGGCGCGTCGTGCGTATCCAGCACCATCAGGCCGCGATCATGCAACACTTGCATCACCGGCGCGAACTTCTCCTGATTGGCGGTAAAGCTTGCCCCATGCGTCGACGTAATGCCGACATAACCGACGGCCTTGCTCAGGACTTTTAGCAACCGCGCTACGTTATCGCTGTTGGACAAATTGGTCAGAAGCGTACCGGGGCCCGGGTCGTTTTGCGGATAATCGAACGGCTCCATCGGCACTTGCAGCAGAATTTCATGCCCATTTTGACGCGCGCGCGTTCCCAAGGCGGCAACCGCCGGCGCTTGCGCGTTAAAGGACAGGGTCACGGGCGGCGGCAACTGGGTTATGGCCTGATCGGTGATCATTTTCGCCATGCCCAGCCCCGTGACGACAATCGCGATGCGCGGCCTTTTGTCGGCGGCATTGAACGGGCGGGCGTAAACCTGCCACGGGCGCAAGCCGCTGTCGCTGATGCGCGGCAAGCTGCCGTTGCCGGTGTCTTCGGTCACACGGCTGTCCGGCGCGGGCGTAAGTTTGACGCTCGGATCGTAAAATGCGGCAGCATCGGCCTCGACGCCGCTCTTGACGCCCGCGGCTTCAGGATTTTCCTCTGTCTTTGATTGCGGCGCATAAGACGCCGCTTCGACGTTTTGCGCCGATCGGTGAAGCCGCATGTGAATCCACACCGGAGGCGCGATCAGCACAACCAGCAAAACCGCCGCGCCCGCCAGCTTGACCTTGCGCGGATAGCGCGCGAGGAAACTCTCGCGCCGCGGCGGCAGATCCAGATAATCGGGAGGGCTTTTGGACATGGGGTCGGGATTCAAGAAACCGGAGAATGCGACTTTAAAGCATTTCTCGATCCGGCGGAATCTTTTTTGTGCCTTGTCCTTTATTTCTCCGCCGCCGCAAGATTAGGCGCGGCTTCCGGCGGGGGGGGAAGGGTCTGGCGCAGCAGAACGATGCTGATGCGACGGTTACGCGGATCTTTGGGGTCGGGCACGAAAGGATCGCGATCGGCCACGCCCGAGATGCGGACGATGCGGGTTGCGGCAACTCCGGCCTTAACAAGATATTCGCGGCTGACATCGGCGCGCTCGGCCGACAGTTCCCAGTTGTTGTGCCCCGACCAAAGCGAAAAAAGCGCGCTGTCGGTGTGTCCGGTGATCGCGATCTTGTTGGGCAGCATAGCGATCACTTTGCCCACCAGAATCAGCAACTCCCGCGCCCGCCCGTAAGGATCGGCGCTGGCGGAGGGAAACATCGAAAATTTGTCGCGGTCGGTGATCTGGATGCGCAAGCCTTCGGGCGTGCGGTCGATAACGATCTGATTGGCAAAATTCTGCAATTCCGGATTGGACGCGATCGCCTGTTTCAGGATTTGCTCGGCCTGCTTGAACGATTCTTCCTCGCTCTTCATCGCTTCGGCCACTTCCTGCGCATTCATTGGTTGCGCGGCTTTGGCGGCGTTGCCCTGAGCGTCTGTTTTACCGGCCCCCGCTTCCTTGCTTAGGCCTTTGGTGTCTTCGTCGCCTTCTTCGCCCTGTCCCGCCGTCGGAATCGTGGTGTTTTGCGCCGAAGGGGGCGACCGGTCGGAAATTTCCCCGCCGCTTACGCTCGTGATCGACTCGCCGCCGAAGACGCCGCCCGCGCCGGAATCGGATTTGGAAATGCTGGCCGGAGCGAAATAATCGGCAAGCCCCTTGCGCTGCTCGGAGGTCGTGACGTTCAGCAGCCACAAGAGTAAAAAGAACGACATCATCGCCGTAACGAAATCGGCATAGGCGACTTTCCACGCCCCGCCGTGATGGCCCGCGTGGCCGCCCTTCTTTTTCCTGCGGATGATGATGACGGGTTGATCTGCCATTACACCGTCGGCGGCGGCAAAGCCGACGTCGCCTCTTCAAGCTCGGAAAAACTGGGGCGAACTTCGCTGAGCAGCGTTTTGCGCGCGTATTCGACCGAAATGGACGGCGCGAAGCCCTGTAAATGCGCCAAAAGCCCCACCTTGATACATTGCAGATATTTGGACTGCGCCGCCAGAATCGCGCCGATGGAATTGGCCATAGGCCCGATCATGCCGTAAGACGTCCACACGCCCATGAATGTTCCGACCAAAGCGCCGCCGATCAACTCGCCCAGAACCTCAGGCGGTTCGGAAATCGAGCCCATCGTGTGAATAACGCCCAGCACGGCGGCGACAATGCCGATGGCCGGCATGCCGTCCGCTATGTTGGTGAGAGCGGTGACAATGGCGGCATCCTCGCCGTGATGAACCTCCAGTTCTTCGTCCATCAAGGCCTCAAGCTCGTAAGGCTTGTCCGATCCCAGCGTGACGAGGCGCAGGTAATCGCACAGAAAGCTGACCGCGTGATGATCGTGCAGAAAGTTCGGATAATTCGCGAACAGCGAGCTTTGCTCGGGATTTTCGATGTGCTGTTCCAGCGCCAGAAGGCCTTTGGTCTTGGCCAGCTTGAAAAGCTGATACAACATGCAAAGCAGTTCGATATAGGACGCTTTGTTATACTTCGCCTTTTTCAGCATCAGACCCATCGCCTTGCCGGTGCGGCGGATGACGACCGAGGGATTGCCAATGATAAAACCGCCCGCAGCCGTTCCGCCCATAATGACGAGCTCAAGCGGCGCCGCTCTGGCGAGAACTTCCAGATGGCCGCCTTCAACCGCATAGCCGCCCAAAGTGCAAGCGACGACGGTGATGATGCCGATAATCAGATTCATTAGTGATTCCGCACGAGGAAACGAGTGTTCCCGATAGTGGCGCGGGAAGGGTTAAAATGGGTTTAACGGGGGAGGGGAAAGCGGGGAATTGCAAGCTGTTTGTTAACGGTTAACTATGCGCGGTGTGGGAATTATTGAAATAATTCTGTTTCAGTTTCATGGGTCTTATTTTATTATCCGCTCATGCCGAGAAAATAATCTAGGCTATATCATTGCAAACCAACGAGGAGAAAGACAATTGAGTAACATTATCAAGGACACATATAAAAAATTATCTATCCACATGACTCAAAGACGGCTCAAGGCACTCGATAATACGATAGATCCAAAAAAGCAATTTAGGCTAGTTATTAAGCTTGGGTTACTCAAGGACGTCAAAGCCCTCGCTCAAAAAGGCACCCTTAAACGTTATATACCTCAAACTAATAACCTTATAATTAATTACGAAAGTTGGAAAAAAAGGATGGGAGACTTATCAGTTGAGTACAAAGAAAATTTTTTTGCGAGTCCATTTCATTCAATTTTACGCTATGAATTTTTAGTCAGTAATGGGGATAATGTCGTTTTTCAGCATTCTATAACAGACGGGGAAGAGGATGAGGATATGCTTATTCCAAAGCCCGTGCATGAAAGTAAGGAAACGATTGTTATGGGAAAATGGTTCAGTGCGATCAGAAACGAAGCCGCCGCTTTAAGGCGGGCTAATGCCTTAACAAAGCATCTGTAATTTGTAATTCTTGCCATAACCGAGGGATGCGGAAGGCACAAGACGGAAAGGCTCTTTCTTTTTTGTCTTCTGCCCCCTTTCCTCTATTGCCCTAATCCCGCCCCATTTCTCAGGCTTGATGTTTTCCGCAAGAACGGTTAGCTCTTAATCCTCCCGAAACCAAAAGGATTCGAACAAATGTCCAAGAAAATTCTCCTCGCTACTGTCGCCTTACTGGGAACGCTGGCGATGCCCGCATGGGCTGCCGATGCCGCTACCGCCTCGGCTCCCAAGTCCGAAGATCCGGTCGTCGCCCGCGTCAATGGCGAAGAAATTCACCGCTCCGACGTCATGCGCGAATTACAGATGGCGGGGCCGCAGATGCAGCAGCTGCCGCCGCAGATGATCTATCCGCAGATTTTGCAAAAGATGATCGCGACCAAAGTGGTTGCGGAGAAGGGCTATGCCGAGGGTTTGCAGGACGACAAGGAAGTCAAGCAGCGCGTCAAGGATCTGGAAGCTCAGGTCGTGGCCGAATCCTATATCCACAAGCAGATCGAGCCCAAGATCACCGATGCCAAGATCAAGGAACGCTATGACCAGCTGGCGGCCAAGTTCAAGCCGCAGGACGAAGTCCGCGCGCGCCACATTCTGGTCAAGACCGAGGCCGAGGCCGACGCGATCATCAAGCAGCTGAAGGGCGGCGCCGATTTCGCCAAGCTGGCCGAAGAGAAGTCGAAAGACACGGGCTCTGCCAAGCAGGGCGGCGATCTGGGCTATTTCGTGCATGACGCAATGGTCAAGAATTTCGCCGACGCCGCGTTCGCGATGAAAGTCGGCGAGATCAGCGACAAGCCGGTCAAGACGGAATTCGGCTATCACATCATCAAGGTCGAAGGCAAGCGCAAGTCCTCGCCGCCGCCGCTGGCCGAAGTCAAGGAACAGATCGCCAACCAGCTGGGCCAGGAACTGACCAACGACGAGGTCAAGTCGCTTGAAGCCAAGGCCAAGGTTGAGAAATTCAACATCGACGGTTCGCCTTTGCCGGCCGCCGATGAGAAGAAGGAAGAGAAAAAATAATCCTGCCGTTTGGCACGCGAGAAAGCCCGGAGCGCACGTTCCGGGCTTTTTTTGTTGCGTTGTTTTCTTGTTCGTAGGAGCGGCTTCCAGCCGCGACTTTTTGTTTTACGACAAAAGTCGCGGTTGAGAGCCGCTCCTACGATTTTTCAACTCATCGGGCCGTCGGCATTATTCCTTAAACCGATACCCAACCCCATACAGCGTTTCGATCTGCGAAAATTCGGCGTCGATATCCTTAAACTTTTTGCGCAGGCGTTTGATATGGCTATCGATCGTGCGGTCGTCGACATAGATCGCCTCGCCGTAGGCGGCATCCATCAGCTGATCTCGGTTTTTGACATGACCCGGGCGCTGCGCCAAAGCTTTAACCAACAGGAATTCCGTCACCGTCAGTTCGACCGGCAAACCTTTCCATGTGCAGACATGCCGCGCGCTGTCGAGCGTCATATCGCCGCGCACGAGAAGGGCGTGAGGGTCGCTTCCTGCAGGTTCGGCGCGCGCCTGTTCGCGGCGCAACAGAGCGCGGATGCGTTCGACCAGCAGACGTTGCGAAAACGGCTTTTTGATATAATCGTCCGCGCCCATGCGCAGCCCCATGATCTCGTCCACTTCCTCGTCTTTCGAGGTCAGGAAGATCACCGGCATATGAAGGGTGGCGTTGTTTTGGCGCAAATGCTGCAACAATTCCATGCCGTTCAGGCGCGGCATCTTGATGTCGAGCACGGCCAAATCGGCCGGAGCTTGCGTCAATCCGCGCAAAGCTTCGTCGCCGTCGGCGTAAGTGCGCACCGCGAACCCCTCGGCCTCCAGCGCCATTTGCACCGAAGTCAGAATATTGCGATCGTCGTCAACAAGAGCGATGTTTTGCGGCATGTTTTACCTCTGTGCGATACATAGGGTCGTTCGGCTTTCGCGGGAATGACGAAGCCAAGATACTATAACCATGTTTCCTTGGGAATTCTAAGAGCGCCGTCATTCCGGAAAATTTTGCGCTCAAGCCGTAGGAGGGAAGGCAAAACAGATTTCTGAGGCGCAAAATTTATCCGGAATCCCATTTTGTCTCTTTCTTTTCTGCCTGAGAAAAGAAAACAAATGAGATTCCGGATAAATTTTATTGCGCGCCCGATACATCGTTTTCTACTCACAACGCTTGGAGGAGCGCGCAATAAAATTTTTCGGAATGACGGCTCTTTTATTTCCCAGAAAACGAACTGTGTCTCAACCTACGCCCTTTCCGTGGAAAAATCCATATCCGGCGAAAAACCCGCGCGCCCTGCTGACAAGCAAAAGAATTTCTGCTTTAATCTCCCTCGTCCGGGGTGTCCCTTCGTCATAGGGGCTGAGATTATACCCGTTGAACCTGATCTGGATCATGCCAGCGAAGGGAGAAACTATGAGCGTCATCGCATCCGTGCGCGGGGATTCCCGCCAAAAGAACCCGTTTCTTTCCCAACATATTTTCGACTCGCCGCAGCCTGCGGGGCGAAAGATCACGGCGGGTTTCACCTATTTGCAGCGCATCGGCAAGGGCGCGACTTACGATGTCTGGTTTCCCGACGCCTTGCGGCGCGAGCTTGACGCGCGTTCAGCGGCGGGGCTTGCGCTGGGGTCGGAGCAGTTCCCCGCGGAATGGGCTGCCGTGCGCCAGTTCGAATTGCTGCAGGAATCCGGCAATCATAAAATCTACGACCTTGACCCCGTGATGCTGCAACGCTCGATGCTGGATCTGTCGCGCAGCATGCGGGCGGGCGGCTATCGCGTCACGGTGGCGACTCTGGGCTGTTATCAGGATCGTCAAGCAGGCGACGAGCTTGAGATTCTCGACCGTAGTCTGCAGGAACGCATCGAGCAGATGATTCATATGCTGTATCTCGACGAGGCCAGTCGGCAGGCCAACGCCGAAGCTGATGCCAAGCTTGCGGTTCAGAAATGGGATTATCGCGAGGCCTTGCCGCATGTCGGCATCGTTTTAGGGGCGCAGGAGCTTTTTGATCAGAAAGAGGGGGAAGGGGGAAAGAAGGGGAAGGGCGACAAGAAGGGAGGGGCTGGCGGCGCAGGAATGCCGGTAGCGCGCAAAAACAAACAAGCGCGGGAATTTTTCAAAATCCTCGGCCTGTTGCCGCAAAAGCATATTATACACGACACGGCGATCGGTTTGCAGTTGCCGGAACTGAATGGCAGGAATCAGTGGAATTATATTGCCGCACCCGACGAAACGCTGGCGGCGTTCAACCGCGTGCTGGATGATTTATTCGACAAATTCAACGGCATTTCCCTGTCGCGCCTGCAGGGACGCGCAGACGCCACGGATGAGA
Organism: Alphaproteobacteria bacterium; assembly: GCA_031291395.1. Lineage (GTDB taxonomy): Bacteria > Pseudomonadota > Alphaproteobacteria > UBA9219 > UBA9219 > CAIXLI01. The sequence goes on from JARLJD010000115.1 coordinate 45,732, forward strand.
TTAAAGCCTCGACTTTGCATCTGCGCGGCTATGGCGACCATTTAAGCCAAAATGGAATCAAGCTTTATTACGGAACAGAGCTGGCATTAAATTAGCCGGTTTGAGAGCAAGAGGACACAATGGTTAGAGTTTCCCATGACGCCCTATGTGGCATTCCTGTATAAATATGCGTCATGCGCAAATACATCGCTTGACGGCAAGCGTTCTTTTAGAAATTTTTCACCCCACATACCCCCTCACCCCGCTTAAAAACGCCCATAAAGCCAAGACAGCCAGCACAACAGCCGTTATGCGGTTAACGACAACAATGCGCCTTTCGGTGAAATGGCGGCGCAGCAATCCAACCCCGCCCGACAGCAACACCCACCACAAAGCCGATCCGGCGAAAATGCCGAGAACCATAACGCCGGCCTCCAGCTTGCGGGTAATCGCGCCGAACGTCGCCACGACCGCCAAAGTCCCGAACAAAGTCAGCGGATTGGTCATTGTGATGACAAGCCCGCTGAGCGCCGAGCGTACCGGGCACATAAACGATTTTTCGCGCGCCAGATTCAAAACTTTGGCCACAAGCTCGGTCGGATGCGGCGGCCTCGGGTGATCGTTCCATGTATGGAACGCGGTCGCGAAAACGATAAGCCCCCCGACAATCCGGATCGAGGCCTCATAATGATGAATAAAGCCCACAATAGCGCTGACGCCCAAAACGGCGATCGCCCCGAAAAAAGCGTCGGCGCAGGCAGCCCCAAGCCCCGTCGCCAGACCGGCGATCATCCCCTTTTGCAAGGTGCGCCTGATGCACAACAACCCGACAGGCCCGACCGGCGCGGCAATCACCACCCCAAGCACTAACCCCCGGTATAAAACGCCCATTTCCTCAAGCAAACGCAATCTCCGTGAATGGCCGGACCGATTTCTTAACTTTATTGCCGCCAGCCCTTATGGCAAAGAGCGCAACATATAGCAAGGAGGGGAACTCGCACCGCAAATGAAAGATAAACGCTACAAAACCTTCCCCACGCATTTCATCCCGCCGCCCTGCACTTGCCCAAGCATCGCAGCAACGCTCCGCCCGCTTTCCGGATGCTTCCATTCCGGCGCGATCTCATTCAAAGGCCGCAGCACGAATTCGCGTTCGGTCATCTGCGCGTGGGGGATTCTCAGCTCCGGCGTTTTTATCACCATATCGCCGTAAAAAATCATGTCGATGTCGATCATGCGCGGGCCATAATGATAGACCGGCGCGCGACCTATTTCCCTTTCGATATCCTTGATCGTCCACATCAGCGCCAAAGGCTCGATTCCAGTCTTGCCGACAAGGGCGGCGTTCATAAAGACCGGTTGATCCGGCACATAAAGCGGAGAGGATTCATAAACCGACGACACCGCCGTAATCTCGATGTAGGGCGCCAGCGCCTTAACGGCGGCGCGCAGCATCTTAAGGCTTTCCCCCAGATTGGAGCCAAGCCCCAGAGCAACAGGAACCACAGGTCGATCAGACATCATGCCCCTCCAAAACGTTACGCGCTAAAGCGATGCTTATCTTGCGCCCCGCGGCCAGCGCCGCGCGATCCAGCCTCTCGACCAGATCGCGAATGCCCGCGGCATCGCGCGGCATGCGCGGGGCAAGATAGGCCACGACCTCGGCATCGAGCGCCACTTGCCGGTCGCGGAACTGCTTGACGATCAAGGCTTCGAGCAACGCATCGTCGGGATCGTGCAAGGCCGCCGCCGGAAGCGTCAGCAATCGCGAGCGCAAATCCGGCAAAACGATAGGCGCCAGCCCCGCGCCGCGAGTCATCGTCAAAAGCAGCCAGCCGTGGATGCTTTGCAAATGATTGTAAAGATGGAACAGGCTTTCTTCGGCTTTATCATGCCCCGCCACGGCGTCGGCATCGTCAAGCGCGATTGCTTGCGTTTTCGCCGTCAACGAAACGCAGTCTTGCGCAATCAGCTCATCAAGCGTCACCAAAGCGCCGCCGCTTTTCGCCAGCCACAGATGAAGCAAATGCGTCTTGCCGCAGCCCGCAGGCCCCGTCAGGATCAAGCCGTGCGCAGGCCAATCCGGCCATTTCCCGACCCACGCGGCGGCCTCGCGATTGCAAGACGTGACCAGAAAATCGTCCGCCCCCATCGCGGCGTCATGCGGCAAAGGCAAGGGGATCTGCTGCATCACTGATACATCGCGCTGGCTTTATACTGCCGCACGCCAAAACGCACCAGAACCCCTATCACCGCGGCAGTCGGCACGGCGATCAGCACGCCGGTAAATCCCATCAGTTTCACGCCCGCGATCAAAGCGAACAAAATCCAAACGGGATGCAGCCCGACGCGATTACCGACAAAGCGCGGCGTCAGGATATAGGCTTCAAAAAAATGTCCGACCGCAAAAACGGCAACGACCAAGCCGATGCGCAGCCAGTCGCCGTCGAATTGCACGCAAGCCAGAATAACGCTGGTGACCCAGCCGAAAACCGTGCCAACATAAGGGACGATCGTCAGAACGCCCGCAACGATGCCGACGGTGGCGCCGTATTTGAGGCCGTTAAGGCTCAGCCCCGTACTGTAAATGACGCCCAGAATCACGCACACAATCGCTTGCCCGCGTATGAAGCCGGACAAAGTCAGGTCGATTTCCGTCATCTGTTCGCGAACGGTTTCATAGTAACGGCGGGGGATAAGTTCATCAACGGTTTTGGTCAATTTTCCCCAGTCGCGCAGCGCATGAAAGGCCGTGACGGGCGTCAGGATCGAAAGCGCGACGGCATCGACGAGGGCAAAGCCGCCGCTGACGATTTGCTTGACCGTTTGGCTGAGCCAGCCGACGGCGTTGCCGGTCGATTGCGCGGCGGCGTTGCGGATTTTTTCGACATCCTCCGGCGAAAAACGCGCCAGCCAGTTTTGCGCCCAAGGCAGATAATGTTCGCGGATTTTCGTGGTATAATCGGGCAGCGCGTTAATCAAAGCGCCGATCTGGTGGTTAAGCATCGGCGAGATCAGTAGAATGATCGTCCCCACCAGAAAAAGAAATCCCGACAAAACCGTCAAAGCCCCAATCCAGCGCCGCACCTTGTGTTTTTCCAGCGCCGTCACGGCCGGTTCCAGAAAATAGGCAATGGCCAGCCCCGCCAGAAACGGCAGCAACACCGGCTGAAACAGCCACAAAACGCCGATAAACGCCGCCAGAGTCAGCAGCCAGAATCGCAGCGCGAAATTATTGGTCGGAGGCATGATCTGTCCTTAAACACACGCGAAGCCGCCAGCTTAGACGATTTTAAGAAAAAATCGAGGTTTATGAAATGGGCAACGCCCAAGCCGTAATGCCAACCGCTCGATGAAATGACATGCCCAAGAAAAGAGCGGCGAACTCCCCTTCCCCTCGAGGGAAGGGGTCGGGGGATGGGGGGACGCATGAGCCGTATTCATAAAGCCTACACAGCTTTTGCGGCACTACCCCCCCTCCCTCAACAGGAAGGGGAATCATTAATCGCGAATCGGTTTGTGCTTTGGTTGGTCTACTTCGCAAAGTCACAAATTATCTGTTCGTAGGAGCGGCTTCTAGCCGCGACTGTTGATGTAAACACAGAGGGTCGCGGCTGGAAGCCGCTCCTACGAAAAATCACAATTTATGGCGTGTCGCAGTATATAACAGGGCGCAGTTGGGAGTCGCAAATCATGCATAAGAAAACGCCGCGACTCTCTCGAAATCGCGGCGTTCTTTCTCTAATTATCCTGAAACAACCCCTCGCCTCACGCGCTCTTGCGATCGTCCGAAGAAGGCGCGTCGTCGTCGAGCAGCGAGGTGAACTTGGCCGCGCTCTTGAATCCGCCCACGCCCTGAGCCGTCTGCGCACCGCCGCCAGTGACTTGCAACTCGCCGATGATCTGGCCGCCCGCGCTGATTTCCAACTCGCCATACTTGACCATTCCGCTGATGCGGCCGGTCGAGCGCACGGTCAAACGCCCGTGAACCGTCAATTGCCCGTCATAGCGACCGGCGATGTCGGCATTTTCGATCTCAACGCTGCCGCGGAATTGGCCGGTTTCGTTGATCTCAAGCAGTTTGCCGTCGGTCAGTTTGGCTTCGACCTTGCCCGCCACGACCAGAACGTCGCACGAGGTAATCTCGCCCGAAACCGAAAGCCCCTCGCCGACAAACAGCTTGCGGCCTTCCGCCGCACTGCCGGAAGAGCGTGGCGTGACGCCGGGCAAACGCCGACCCGTAGTCGCTGCGCGGGGCAATCCAGGCGATTGTTCGGTACGGATCGCGGGAACGGAAACGTCATCCGCCGCGGTGTCTTGGGCATCGTTTTTGGCTTTATCTTTGCTGGGACCGAACATTCGTTACTCCTCCGGAATGAAGTGCGTGGTGGAGCTAGACCGTTAACACATACTTAATGAAAAAGGCAAGAAGAATAGGGGCTCGGAAACAAGGCAAACCCATCAATCGTTAATATCAAAAAGTTTTCTTAATCATTTCAGAGGCCATCTCTTAACGGGCTTTCACTGTCTTGTTGATGCTGGCTTCATATCGATCAAAACGCCAGAAAATCGATTTTGCCTTCCATTGATTTGGTTGAACTATTTCACGTTAACGGTTGATGATCGCACCACCAACCCTTCATGCCCGGCATCCACCGTCACCGCCTGACCGTCAAGAATTTTCCCCGCAAGAATATCCTGCGCCAGCGGGTTTTGCAGCGTGCGCTGAATAACGCGCTTAAGCGGTCTTGCGCCATAGACAGGGTCGTACCCTGATTCGGCCAGCCAATCGAGCGCGGCTGGAGTCACATTCAGCGTGATTTTACGCGACTCCAGCAAGGAATACAGACGTTTAAGCTGCGTCGCGACGATGGCGGCCATATTGTCGCGCGACAGGCGGCGGAACAGCAGGATCTCGTCCAAGCGGTTCAGAAATTCGGGGCGGAAATGCCCGCGCACGACATCCATCACCTTGTCTTTGGTGCGCGGCGAGAGTTCAACGCCGTCATCCAACGCAATAACCTCCGACCCCAGATTCGAGGTCAGGATAATCAGCGTGTTTTTGAAATCGACCACGCGGCCTTGGCCGTCCGTCAGGCGGCCGTCGTCCAGCACTTGCAACAGGATGTTAAACACATCGACATGGGCTTTTTCGACTTCGTCGAACAGGACAACCTGATAGGGGCGGCGGCGCACGGCTTCGGTCAAAACGCCGCCTTCTTCATAGCCGACATAGCCCGGGGGCGCGCCGATCAGCCGCGCGACCGAATGTTTTTCCATAAATTCCGACATGTCGATGCGTTGCATCGCCTGTTCGTCATCGAACAGGAATTCCGCCAGAGCCTTGGTCAATTCCGTTTTGCCGACGCCCGTCGGGCCAAGGAAAAGGAACGAGCCGATCGGGCGGTTGGGATCCTGCAATCCGGCGCGGGCGCGGCGCACGGCATTGGCCACGGCGATAATCGCCTCGTCCTGCCCGACGACGCGCTGGCGCAGATGCTCTTCCATTTTCAACAGTTTGTCGCGCTCGCCCTCCAGCATCTTATCGACCGGAATCCCCGTCCAGCGGCTGACGATCGAGGCGATGTCGCCGTCTTTCACGACTTCGTCGAGCATCGCGTTTTCCGATTGCTTCTGCGCTTCCTGCAATTTGCGCGTCAGATCGGGAATGACGCTGTAGGTTAGCTCGCCCGCGCGGGTGAAATCGCCGTTGCGCTGCGCTTGTTCCAACTCGGCGCGGGATTGCTCCAAACGCTCCTTCAATTTCTGTGCGCTGCCGATCTGCTCTTTCTCGGCGCGCCAGCGCGAAGTCAAATCGGCGGATTGTTTTTCATATCCCGCCAGTTCCTGATCCAATTTGACCAGCCTGTCCTGCGAAGCGGCATCCTGTTCTTTTTTCAAAGCCTCGCGTTCGATTTTCAGCTGTATAATTTTGCGGTCGATTTCGTCTATTTCTTCGGGCTTGCTGTCGACTTCCATGCGCAGACGCGCCGCCGCTTCGTCGATCAGGTCGATCGCTTTATCGGGCAAAAAACGGTCAGTGATATAGCGGTTGGACAGCGTGGCGGCCGCGACAATCGCGCCATCCGTTATGCGCACACCGTGATGCAGTTCGTATTTTTCCTTAAGCCCGCGCAAAATCGAAATCGTATCGACGACCGAGGGCTGGCTGACGAAAACCGGCTGGAATCGTCGCGCCAAGGCCGCGTCTTTTTCGATATACTGGCGATATTCATCCAAAGTCGTCGCGCCGACGCAATGCAATTCGCCGCGCGCCAAAGCGGGTTTCAGCATATTGGACGCGTCCATCGACCCGTCGGCCTTGCCCGCGCCGACCAGCGTGTGAAGCTCGTCGATGAAAACGATAATCTCACCCGCGGCGTCGGAAATTTCGCGCAAGACCGCTTTCAGCCGTTCCTCGAACTCGCCGCGGAACTTCGCGCCCGCGACCAAAGCGCCGAGATCGAGCGCCAGCAATTTTTTATCCTTCAGGCTTTCCGGAACGTCGCCGCGCACGATGCGCTGCGCCAGCCCTTCGACGATCGCGGTTTTGCCGACGCCCGGCTCGCCGATCAAAACCGGATTGTTTTTCGTGCGCCGCGCCAGAACCTGAATCGTGCGCCGGATTTCCTCGTCGCGCCCGATCACAGGATCAAGCTTGCCGTCCCGCGCCGCCTGCGTCAGATCGCGGGAATATTTTTTCAGCGCGTCATAGCCCTGTTCCGCATTGGCGTTGTCAGCCTTGCGGCCGCCGCGCATGTCGTTAATCGCTTTGTTCAAAGCCTCCGCCGTCACGCCCGCGCCGGTTAAATCCTTTTGCGCCGTTGAACCTTGCGCTAGCGCGAGCGCCAGCAACATGCGCTCGACCGTCACATAATTGTCGCCCGCTTTTTTGGCGACTTCGCCCACGGTCGCCAGAAAACGCGCGAATTCCGGCGACATGCGCAATTGGTCGGCGTTGCCTTGGGCATAGACTTGGGGGATTTTGTCAAGTTCGGCCTCGACCGCGTTTAACGCCTGTTTCGGATCGCCGCCCGCCGCGCGGATCAGCCCCGCCGCCATGCCTTCGCGGTCGTCGAGCAACACTTTCAGCAAATGATCCAGTTGCAGCATCTGGTGACGCTTGCCCAAAGCCAGCATCTGCGCCGACTGAATAAAGCCCTGCGAACGTTCGGTGAAATTTTCCAGTTCCATGATCCCCCGCTTTCTGCGACGCCACAAATTGCGCTTTTTCGTAGGAGCGGCTTCTAGCCGCGACTGTTGCTGTCACAACAAGAGGTCGCGGCTGGAAGCCGCTCCTACGAAAAAGCGCGAGTCGTGCCGTTCCGCAGTATAACACTCCCATGATGTAGGCAGCAGCGGGGAAATTACAAGCGGGATTATCCTACAGGATCAACATCTGGCGCAACAGCACGTCATAGACGGGAACGGGGGAGCCAACACCGTTCACCTGCCGCAGCAGTTCTTGCCGTATCCACGGGGTTGAACTGAAACGCGCGATTTCTTCCGGGGGCTCTTGAGAGAGAAAATCGTTGATCTTGTCTGTTATGCGCGGCTGATAGCCTTCAAGAATAGCCTTGTCCTTGCTAGCGATTTCCAGAGAAATATCGACCTGCACCTGCGCTGAACTGTCTTTGCTTCCCACATCCACCATCATGCGCGGCAAATCGACATAGGTCATATCGGAGACGAAGGCATGCGCAACGGGAGCCGGATGTTTGATCAGCCCCGCTTGATCGGCAACCAAATAGCCGCACGCGGCGAGCCCGACAAACAGGAGCACGCAGGCAACGTAAATCTGCACCATCCGCGATCTGGACGCGTTTTTGCTCATAAGCCGTCGCACATAACAGGCCTCCTGATTATGCGTTGATTGTACGCTTTTCTTGTTAAGAAGCTTTTAAAGATAAAATTGATTGTGTATTATTGGAAAATTGTACGTTTCCCCTTCTGAAAGCATGTAATGAGCAAGTGGCAAACCGATAAAAGTTCGGACCTCGTTTGGTGTCGCCCGATTTCCGCGCGGGAACAAAAGGAAGCCGTGGCCGAACGGCTTTCGCGGCGATTGAAGGACGGGGACGTCGTCGGAATCGGATCGGGTTCCACAAGTTTCCTGACGCTTTTGGCCTTGGCGCGGCGGGCCGCTGCCGAGTCCCTAAGTTTCACCGCCATTGCGACCTCGATCGAGATCGAGCGCGTTTGCGCGGCGCTTGGCGTTCCGACCGCCTCATTGGCCTGTTTGCGGCCGGACTGGAATTTCGACGGCGCTGACGAGGTCGACCCCGTCGGGCGGCTCATCAAAGGGCGCGGCGGCGCGATGTTTCGCGAAAAGCTGGTTATGGCGGCAAGCCTTGAACGCTATATAGTCGTCGATGAATCGAAAATGGTTTCGCGCCTCGGCGAAAAATTCGCCGTGCCGGTCGAGGTGGTTCCCGAAGCCGTCGATCTCGTCCGTCAACAGTTGGCGGCCTTGGGCGCGGTCGCAAGCGATTTGCGTTTGGCCGCGAGCAAAGACGGCCCGGTCGTGACGGAATTCGGCGGCATCATTCTGGATGTGCGGTTCAAAGACGCAGTTCCTTCCGAACAGGCTTTGGAAAGCCTCCCGGGCGTTGTTGCGACCGGATTATTCGACGGGTGGAAGTATACGCGGGTTGCGGCGGATTGATGTACTCTTGGTCGACACAAATTGTGACTTTCGTAGGAGCGGCTTGCACCCGCGACCGCTTGTTTTTTACGGCAATGGTCGCGGCTGGAAGCCGCTCCTACGAAAAAGCAGATCAATGCCTCACCTCGCCGTCGTCCCCCGCTTGCGGCATTGCGGCCATTTCCAGCAAAGTCACCAGCATTTTCGCCCGCGCGGCGAAGCTCTCGGCTTCCAGAAGCGCTTGTTTTTCGTTGGGCGCAAGCGGGCAGATCATGACGATCGTCGGCAGCAGAACGTCGCTCGGCGCGTTTTTGACTACTTTCCAGTCGACGGAAATCGCGTTCTTCCTGAAATAAATCTGCATCAGTTCCAAAAGCCGGTCGCGGTCGATGTCGGAAGGGTCGTTTTCGCCGAGATCGGTCAGATAAGGCTGCCAGTCGACGTCCACCGTGCGGAATAGGCGCATCCTTGGCTTCTCCCCCGTGACGCGGAAACGGCAGAGTCCTGTCAACACAATCTGCATGCGCCCGTCGTCGGTTTCGCTGAACGAGGTGATGCGCCCCGCGCAACCGACAGAATAAAGGGGAGGATTGTCCATCTCCTCGTTCACGCTGGGCTGAAGCATGCCGATCAAACGGCCCTTGCCGAGCGCGTCTTCGACCAGAGCCAGATAGCGCGGCTCGGAAAGGATCATCGGCAAACGCGCGTTCGGCAGCAAAACGGAACCCAATATCGGCAAGACCGGCAATTGCGCAGGCAATGCGGAAGGGTGGGTTTTCGCGGGCAGAACAAAGCTGGTCATGAAAACAGAATCGAGGATAGGCGCTTGCGCGCGGAAATCGTCAAAGGATCGGTCGGACCGAAGGCTTCGAAAAACTTGACAAGCTGCTTGCGCGCCGCGTCTTCGTTCCATGTCCGCGCGCGGCGCACGATTTCCAGCAATTGATCCACGGCCTCGGGGTTGCGTCCGGCAGCGTAATAGGCCAAAGCGAGATCGAAACGCGCCGCGTGATCGGCGGGGTCTTTTTCCAAACGAGCTTCAAATTCCGCCGCTTTGCCCGCGCCTTTTCCCGCTTGCTCCGCCAGTTCGATCGCGGCTCTAACGGCGTCGAAAGCTTTGTCTTTGGCGAGCGCGGCGGGCGCAGAGTCGAGCATCGCCCGCGCCTTGGCAATTTCGTTTTCTGCGAACAGGCAGCGCACCAGACCGGCATAGGCCTTGGCGTTTTCCGGCTCCATATCCAGAATGTCGGCGTAAATCGCCCGCGCCCTTGCAATGTCGCCCGTGGCCAGATCATCCTCGGCCTGTTTGAAGGCGACATCCAGACCGGCTTTTTCCGCGCCGACGACGCCGGTCGCCTGCATCAACTGATCCAGCCACGCTTTAATCTGCGCCTCCGGCAAAGCCCCAGCAAAGGCGTCAACGGGACGGCCCTGATAAAACGCGTACACGCTTGGCACCGATTGCACGCCCATTTGCTGCGCGATCGCCTGATTTTTGTCGATGTCGACTTTGGCCAGCCGCACCGCGCCGCCCGACGCGCGCGCCAGTTTTTCCAGCGCGCCAGTCAAGGACTTGCAAGAGGCGTCCCACGCAGCGCAGAAAGCGACCAGCACCAAGGCCGCGCGCGAGGCTTCCAGAACATCGGCCTTAAAGCTCGCCAGCGTCACATCTTTGACAGCGTTATCTGGAACCGAAGCGGTAGACGGAGAAAGCAAAGACGGCATGAAGCGAACCTGCAAAAGGGATTTGTCTTATTTTATAGATAAGCCTTTTTCAGGAACCTTCGCAAGGACGTGATAAAACGCGCCCTTGCCTCATGCCGATATTCACCGCGTCGGGCAAGTCACCACTGCGCCGCAGCGGTGGCCATAAGGCCAGCACCCCGAATAAGACTCGTCATCCGTTATATATGTTCCTGTTGGCCGATCCGCGGCCTGAACCGCCGCATAGGCCGCGCCCGCATAGCCGACAAGCGTCAAGGCAACAAGCAAGGATAAAAGAGCCTTTGTCATGATACCCTCCTGTTTTTTTGTGAGTTTCGCAAGCGGGAGGCGGATCGTCCACCAGCCCGCCCTTAATTGGTACAACTAAGGTACTATTTCTGCGGGTTTTTGTCAATGGCGGCCATTCTAACCGAATCGCGACCTACTTCACCTGCGGCAGTTGATCTTGTTTGGTCAAAGCGACGGTAACTTCCTTGGCTTTTTCCGGAGCCATTTGCGCCATAATCGGCGCTGTGCTTTTGGGCTTCATTTTCTGGATGACACCCAAAAGCACAGGCATATCCAGCGTGTTGAAAATTCTGGCCGCGTCTTCCGGCTTCATCGTTTCATAAATCTTGACCAGATTGGCGAGTTGCGCCTGCTGCGCCCCGCCTACTTGATCGACCATCGACTGCAACTGTTTGCGCAGCGTTTCCATTTCCTTGATCTTTTGATCGATGCGCTGCTCCGTGATCTTCAACAGGGATGCGCGCGTGTCGAGATCGCCGGATCGTTTATCCAGTTGCGCGCGCCGGTCGGAAAGCTGTTTCAGGACATCAAGCTCGGCGGGCGACGCATCGGCGCTGGGCGGCGACGCTGCCAGAGCCGGTTCAACCGGCGTGTCCGGCGCTTTGGCTGGAGGCGGCGCTTCCTTTTCTGGTGCAGCGGCGCTCGGCGAACTGGCATCTTGGGCTTGCGCCGTTTCCAACGTCAATTTTCCCGACGAAAGGACGCTCCGCATATCGTTGATGCGCAGCCCCATAACCAAAACGCCGAGCAAAATCGCGAGGGGAAGAAGCACGCGCGGACTGAAAAGATATTTGGTCATAACGCCCTCAGCTCAGTTTCTGTAAAGCTTGCAGCAATTCCTGTTCGGCGCGCGAGGGGGGGGACGCATCTGGCTTTTCCGCAGGCGGCGAGGCGGGTTTGTTGGCCGCCCTTTTTTCGACCGGCGCTGTCGGCTTGCTGGCCTCTTTCGCCGGAGCTTGCGGCTTCTTGTCTGTCTGCAAAACGTTCGAGGCCGAAGCGCTGAGCCTTTCGGCGACGCCGTCGGCGCTGTCGACGATGAAGTTAAGCTCGTCGCGCACCATACCCGCTTTTTGAACCAGTTTTTCCAGATCGTCGCCGCTTTCGCGCGCAGCGGCGCGCAGCATCTTGATGCCCGCCTCTGCCCTAAGGACGGCATTGTTGAAATCGCGCACAAAGCGTTCCATCTCGGCGCGCGATGCGCGCAAATCCCGAAGTTGGCTGATCAGGCGGATCGCCTGAAAGATGCCGACGCCGACCACGACGATCAGGATCGCATCAAGAATAATGGCGGCCCATTCGCTCATAGCGTTTCCCTATCACAATTCGTCTTCGTGCTTGTGAAGCGTAATTTCCTCGACCCGCACCGCAACGTGATCGTTCAGCGATCCCATACGGCCTTGAAACAACGTCACGTCGCCCGCGCGCAGCGAAACCAGATCGTCGGCCTTGACGTTCAGCATCAGGCGCGAGCCGGGCTTCCAGTTCATGACCTCGTACAACGGCACCGTCACCTCGTCCAGAACCGCGCGCATCCGCATGTCGGTCATCAAAAGCTCGTTGCCCAAATGGTTTTCCCAAATGCTGTCGCGGCCGAATTTTTCGCCCATGAACATTTGCAAGAGCAATTCGCGGATCGGCTCCAGCGTCGCATAGGGGATCAGGACTTCGATGCGTCCGCCCCGATCTTCCATGTCGATGCGCAACTTGGCCAACACAGCGGCGTTGGCAGGGCGGGCGATCGTGGCGAAGCGCGGATTGGTTTCAAGCCTATCGAAACGGAACGTCACGGGCGACAACGGATCGAACGCGCCCGACATATCGGCCAGCACGACGCGCACCAGCCGTTCGACCAGATTGCGTTCGATCGTTGTATAAGGCCGCCCTTCGATGCGCATCTGCGCCGTGCCGCGCCGCCCGCCAAGCAACACGTCGACGATCGAATAGATCATCGCGCTGTCGATCGTCATAAGCCCCGAATTGTCCCATTCCTCGGCTTTGAACACGCACAACATTGCGGGCAAGGGAATCGAGTTCAGATAATCGCCGAAACGCACCGAGGTGATCTGATCAAGGCTGACTTCAACGTTGTCCGAGGTAAAGTTGCGCAGCGAGGTCGACATCATGCGCACCAGCCGGTCGAACACGACCTCCAGCATCGGCAGGCGTTCGTAATTGACGAGCGCGCTGTTGATAAGCGCCATGATGCCGGAATTTTCCTGACCGTCGGCATTGGCGTCGCCGAAGCCGAGGAGGCTGTCGATTTCATTTTGCGACAGAACGCGCGCGGAACTTCCGTCTTCCGCGCCTTCGGCCGAAGATGCTGCCTCCCATTCGGCGGCCATCTTCTCTTCTTCGGTCATTTCCTTTTCAGGTGTATCAGCCATTACTGCACCAGCATCTCCTGAAATAAAACATCGCGAATGCGCACGGGCTGCGCGGCTTCGGTCACGCGCATCAGCAGCTCCTCGCGCAAACGGTACAGACCGGCGGAGCCGCGCAAATCCTCGATGCGCAGCTCGCGCAGATAAATCTGGAAATTGTCGATGATGCGCGGCTTGATCTGGTCGATCAGCGGCGTGTCCTTCGCGTCGGCCAGTTCCAGCGTGACTTTCACCTTGAGATAATGCGGATGATTGCCCTCGCCGCTCAGATTCACGATCATGTCGCCGAGCGGATAATAAACCGGCTTGCCTTTCGTATCTTCCGCGCCCGCGACGGGTTTGTCGGCGTCGGTTTTATGCCCCATCATGAAGAACGCGCCCGCGCCGCCGCCCAGAATAATAACCGCCGCAACCGCGCCGATGATCATCAGCTTCTTTTTCTTAGCCTTGGCGGCATCGGCTTCCAAGGCTTCGCCCTCGGCGGCGCCTTCTTTTTCCTCGCCTGCTTCCTCGGCATCCTTTTTCTTTGCGTCTTCGGCCACAGTCAACCCCACGGAAAAGAACCTGTCCTCGCGAAAGCGGGGATCAGGGAGGAGGAACGAATCGCCCCAAACCCACTATCCTGTTCTTTATCCCATTAACCAGAGATGGTTAACAAGTGATTAGGCTGGGAATGTAACCCGTTAAACGAGCGCTGTCACCTTATTAACCCAAAACCACTTAATCATCCTTGAAATTTTTAAAACCGCCATGCTCTCTAAAAATTTTATTACGCCCCCCTACCCGCATTATGAGTAAAAATCCGCTCACGATCTCGGCTTTTGAGACAAAAATCGTGGACAGCATCCGAGATCAAATAAAATTGTGCGGATGTTTTGCATAAGCCATTGTTCCTAATTATGCCGTCCAAATAAAGGATTGCGCGGTCTTCAAGTTTCAGCCGCCATGATTCGGTTTGCCAACACGCTCCGCGCAACGTCGGGGGTCAGATGGGCGAGGCTTGGCAGCACGAGATCTGCCAAGGAGAAATCGTTATGTCGGGTCGTTTCCGTCGGGACGATAATCACAGACATCCCTGCCTCTTTGGCGGCCTTGGCGTCTTTCTCTGCGTCGCCGACTATTAAACAATGGGAGGGTTGAATATGAAATGAATCCGCAATGTATTTGAAGCGCGAAGACTTTGCGCTTCTTCCCCATTTTTCCTTGTCCCACGGCATGTCACTTGATGCGATCATTTTGAAGAAATCTTCAATCTGAAAAAGACGCAAAATCTTCACGACATCCTCTTTGGCAGACGTCGAATCGACAGTGAGAACATATTTTGATGCCAAACTGGAGACAGCCTTATAAGCGCCAGACATGAGGACGATTCGCTCAGAAAGCTTTTCCCGAAATACGCTATCTTTCTGCTCCTTCAGTTGATTGGCCATGTTCAACAAATGGGCGCAGCCATGTTTTTGTAATGTGAAATCCAGACTGTGGCCGTGACGCGTCCAGTCTTCGGAAAACTCTTCAAATTTGAAATCAATGCCGTACGCGGCAAGCACATCCTTATAGGCCATCCAATGAGCCCGTTCGGAATCGACAAGGGTGCCGTTGAGGTCGAAAATCACAACATCCATAGGATATGTCCCGCTAACGGATATTATTCATGAGTCATTATTCTGGATTGTTCTGGCCGAGTAAAGGCTTTCATATCTATCAAATTCCAACCGTGATATTGCCCCTCTCGCGCGATGCTGTTATGTTCCCGCTTTCTCATTCATCATGCAGAACAGGTTTTTCATGTCAGAATTTCTTACCCTTGACAGTATCTCTCTCGCTAACAAAACTGTTTTGTTGCGCGCCGGTCTTGATGTGCCGGTGAAAGACGGCGTTGTGACCGATACCGTGCGTTTGACGCGCCTGATCCCGACTCTCAAAGACTTGTCGCAAGCCAAGGCCAAAATCGTCATTCTGGCGCATTTTGGCCGCCCCGGCGGACAACGCAATGCGAAATACAGCTTGCGCCCCGTGGTGGAGGAATTGCAAAAAATCTGGGGGCAGCCCATCGCTTTTGCCGACGATTGCATCGGACCTGTCGCCGCCGCCGCAATTACCGCCTTGCCGTTCGGGCAGATTCTGGTTCTGGAAAACACGCGTTTTCATGCGGGCGAGGAACAAAACGATCCCGCATTCGCGGCGCAGCTGGCCGCGCTCGGTGAAGTCTATGTCAACGACGCGTTTTCGGCTGCGCATCGTGCCCATGCAACAACCACAGCTCTAGCGCGGCTTCTGCCCCACGCCGCAGGCCGCCTGATGCAAGCCGAACTCGAAGCGTTGAAAAAAGCCTTGGGCAAACCGCAACGTCCGGTCGCGGCTTTGGTCGGCGGGTCGAAAATTTCGACCAAGCTCGATTTGCTGGAAAATCTGATTACGAAAGTCGACGTGCTGGTGTTGGGCGGCGGCATGGCGAATACTTTTCTGGCGGCGCAAGGCGTCAACGTCGGCAAATCGTTGCATGAGGTCGACATGCTTGACACCGCCCGCGCAATTGCGGCCAAAGCGGTCGTGCGGCATTGCCGCATCCTCTTGCCCTCCGACGCCGTTGTCGCCACGGCTTTGCAAGCCAACATCGCCGCGCAAACGGTAAACGTCAACGCTGTTCCGGCGGACAGCATGATTCTCGACATCGGCCCGCAATCGGCTGCCGCCATCGGCGAGGCTTTGAAAACCTGTCAAACCGTGGTCTGGAACGGCCCCCTCGGCGCGTTCGAATTCCCGCCTTTCGACCAGTCCACTGTGGCCATCGCCAAAGCCGTCGCCTATCTGACCAAACAAGGCAAAATTCTCTCCGTGGCCGGAGGCGGCGACACCGTTTCCGCCCTGACCCACGCCGGAGTCACGGAAGACCTCACCTATGTCTCAACCGCAGGCGGCGCGTTTCTGGAATGGATGGAAGGCAAGACATTGCCGGGTGTCGCTGCGCTGGAAGTCACTCAATAATCAGTTCCCCCTTGCCCCACCAGAGATAGGGGTCTCTAGCCGCAGATAAAGCAGAAAGATTCCACTTGCTTTATCCACAGCTAGAAGCCCCTTTCTTGTGTCCCCTTCTCTCCCGTGCTACAAAAACACCGAACACACCGCTAACACATCCCCCCATGGTCGCCCGCGTCACCACTGTCGCCTTCGAAGGCACAAACGTTCTCGACATCGACGTGCAGGTGCAAATGTCGTCGGGGATGCCAAAATTCAATCTGGTCGGCCTGCCCGACAAAGCCGTCGCCGAAAGCCGCGAACGCGTCCGCGCCGCCTTGTTCGCTTTGGGCCTGTCGCTGCCCGCCAAACACATCGCCGTCAATCTCGCGCCCGCCGATGTGCTTAAAGAAGGCTCGCATTTCGATCTTCCGATCGCGCTGGCCTTGCTGGCCGCGATGCGCGTGTTGCCGCCTGAAGAGATTTCCCATTACACCGCTTTGGGCGAACTCGCGCTCGACGGTGCCTTATCGCCCGTGGCCGGAGTCCTGCCCGCCGCTGTAACCGCCAGCGCCGCAGGCCGCGGCCTGATCTGCCCCGCCAAAAATGGCGGCGAGGCCGTCTGGGCGGGCGAATTGGAAGTTTTGGCCGCGCCGTCTCTTCTCGCCCTCATCAATCATTTCAAGGGCACGCAGGTGTTGGGTCGCCCCGAAGCGCGATTGCAGACCGAGGACGGGGGTTATGCCGATCTGCGCGACATCAAAGGACAAGAAACCGCCAAACGCGCGCTGGAAGTCGCGGCAGCCGGAGGGCATAATCTGCTGATGATTGGCCCGCCCGGCTCCGGCAAAAGCATGCTGGCCGCACGGCTACCCGGCATTCTGCCGCCGCTCGCCCCCGACGAAGCGCTTGAAATTTCAATGATCCATTCGCTGGCGGGCTTGCTTGATGAAGGCAAATTGCTGCGCCGCCGCCCCTTCCGCGATCCCCATCATTCCGCCTCGCTGCCCTCGCTGGTGGGGGGAGGCGTCCGAGCCAAACCCGGGGAAATATCGCTGGCGCATAACGGCGTTTTGTTCCTCGACGAATTGCCGGAATTCCAGCGCCCCACGCTCGAAGCCCTGCGCCAGCCGATGGAAACAGGCCGCGCCGTCGTCTCGCGCGCCAATCACCACGTCACCTATCCCGCGCGCGTGCAATTGATCGCCGCGATGAACCCGTGCCGCTGCGGACATATGGCCGACGCTTCCCGCGCCTGTGGCCGTGCGCCCAAATGCGCGGCAGACTATCAATCGCGCATCTCCGGCCCCTTGTTTGACCGCATCGACTGCCACGTCGACGTCCCCGCCGTCAGCGCCGCCGATCTCAGCCTGCCGCCCCCCGCAGAGGACAGCGCAATCGTGGCCGCGCGAGTCCTCGCCGCGCGGGAAGCCCAAACCGCGCGCTATCAAGCTTTGGCGAACGATAACGCCGCCCTTCCCCCGCCCCGCACCAATGCCGAAGTCGACGGCGAAATGTTGGAAAAAGTCGCCGCCCCCGACCAAGCCGGCCGCGACCTCCTAACCAAAGCCGCCGAGCAAATGAAACTCTCCGCGCGCGGTTATCACCGCGTTTTGCGCGTAGCGCGGACCCTCGCCGATATGGAAGGGAAAGACAGCGTGCAGCGTTTGCACATAGCCGAAGCGCTGAGTTACAGACGGCTGAATTTAGGGAAATAGGTTGCCTTTAAATCAGGATTTTTTGTCATTCCGGAAAATTTGCTTTTTTGCCCTTGCTTGCAAAAATGCAAATTTATCCGGAATCCCATTTGGTTTCTCTTCTCTTATCTCAAACAACGCCATACAATGCTTTCATCATTTTAGGAGAACCCCATGCCCCTACGCACCCAAATCACCGACGCGATGAAAAACGCCCTGCGCGCCAAAGACGAACGCACTCTCGCGACCACGCGCATGATCATCGCAAAGATGCGCGACCTCGACATAGCCGCGCGCCCGAAAGGCAATGCCGAGGGCATCGGCGACGATGAAATTATGGCAATGCTGCAAGGCATGATCAAACAGCGGCGCGAGTCGATCGCGCTCTACGAAAAAGGCAACCGCGCCGATCTGGTTCAACAGGAAAGCGAAGAAATCGCCGTGATCGAACGCTTCCTGCCCCAACAAATGGATGAAGCCGCGATCTCTGCCGCCATCGACAAAATCATCGCCGCCACCGCCGCGAGCAGCATCAAGGATATGGGCAAAGTCATGGGCGAACTCAAAAAAGCCTATACCGGCCAAATGGATTTCGCCAAAGCCGGGGCGTTGGTGAAGGGGCGGCTGGCAGGATAATTTAGACGGGACAATATTGCTGCATCCACATCCTCACCGGCAACAAACAAGGCTCCCGTAAGACATGCGCCAGATGCAGTCGGATCCGCGGCAAGAAAACGAGTTTCTCCCGCCGCCCCGTGCGCAGCACCAATCGCGTAATAATCCCCAGAATCCGCGTATGCCGCTGCGCCGATAAAATAACGCAAGCGCGCAAGAGATCATCTTGGGACAACGGGCTTTCGGCGACGCTGCGGTAATGCGCGACAACCTCCGGCAACAACGCAAACCCGCCGTCGCGCCGAACCTCCTCGCACAACGAGGCAAGGTCGTAAGCGACAGCCCCGATCCCCGCATCCTGAAAATCCAGCACGCCCAGATTCCCGTCCGGCAAATCCATTAAATTGTCGGGCATAAAATCGCGCAACAACAGGCTTTGCGGCAATTTTTCAATCCCGCGCATCACCGCCCGCCACGCCGCGCGAAAATCAATCCGCTCCCCCTCCGTCGCATCGCGCTGCAACGCAAAGGGAATATAGGCATCGAGAAAAAGCTCGGCCTGCGTCGTGAAAAGTTCGGCGTTATAACAAGGAAAATCCAGCCCCGCGGCATCCCGCCCGTCAAACCGCCGATGCAACTGCGCCAGAATTTCGGCGGCACGCAGAAAATAAGGCTTGGCCTCCTCTCCCGCATCGATCGCGGCTCCGACATTGCGCGCGCCGAAATCCTGCAGCAAAAGCAGCCCCCGCGCGGCATCTTGCGCATATATCTCCGGCGCTTCGATGCCAGCCCGTTGCAGAATTTTCGCCACAGCGACAAAGCGCGGCGTGTTCTGATCGGCATCGGCGTCCATCAAAAGAGCGGTAGCCCCGTCCGGTTTCGTCAACCGCGCATAACGCCGCGACGAAAAATCCCCCTCAACCGCCTGCGCCTGCGCACACCCCCACCCAACCCGATCAAGAAACGCCGCAATTTCGAGAGGACGAGAAGACATCAGATTCACAAAGCGAGGGGGACACATAAGCGCGACTTAGTCGGCGTGAGGAAATAAGTGAGCCACATAGCGCAGCAAAACCGGCGGGATTCCCTCTCCCCCTCTTGGGGGGAGAGGGTTAGGGTGAGGGGGGATTTGGGGATTATATCCTGACCGCCCCCCTCAACCCGAACCACAAACCCCAAGCGGGCTGTCTCCCCCCACCTAGAGTTGCCAATAGAGTTACATATTTACTAAAGCCCACA
>JARLJD010000116.1 GCA_031291395.1 Alphaproteobacteria bacterium
GGCGGCGCATCGAGATATTCTTCGGCAAACTCAAGGAAAATAGGCGTCTCGCCGTTCGCTACGAAAAGCTCGACACAACCTTCCTCGGCTTCATCGCCTTCGCCGTTATCAAGGCTTTCAACCTTTGTTAACAGTGTCTAACAGTCGCGGCTGGAAGCCGCTCCTACGAACAGATGATTTGTGACCTTGCGATGTATATAACGCACAAGAAGCCCCCGCAAAACAACACGATTCCCCCAGTTCACAGACGTCCCGCAATAGACTAGGTTGGGAGTGTCTTTTGTTCCAATTCTGTTTCGAGCGCTTATGCCCCGTCCCCTCGTCCGTTCCCGCAGCCGCAAATCTTCGGCTTTGTTGCCTGAGTCTCTTTATGAGGGGCTGGCGCAGTTTGTGCGCGTGATCGTCGGCGCTCTGGTTATGGCCGCCGCGTTCGGGATTGCACTGGCTTTGCTTAGCTATGCGCCGCGCGATCCTTCGTGGAACACGGCTTTGGCGGGAAGCAATGCCGAAGCAGTTCATAATCTGTGCGGCATTTGGGGCGCTTATGGGGCGGATGTTCTGGAGCAGGCTTTTGGCGTGGGCTGCTGGATCTTGCCTCTGGTCGTCGCGGCATGGGGCTGGCGCATCGCGTCGGGCGGGGCTTTGGAAATGCTGGGCTGGCGCGCTTTAAGCACGTTCGGCGCGATGGCGGCGCTCGGCATTGCCGCAGGGGCGCTGAAATTGAATGCGCCGCTGGAGGGCGCGTTCGGACGGCTGATCGGGGAAAATCTGGCTGCGCTTTTGCCGCATCCATGGGGCGCGAGCCTTGTCGCGCCCTTGTTTGCGATCGTGGCCGTCATTGGACTTTATCTGTCCTGTACCCTGACACTGGATGAATGGCATGCGCTGGCGCAAATCCTGCACAGGATCGCGGCAGGGTTGGCCGCCTATGCGCACGATGCCTTGCACAGCCTGTGGCAAGCGCTGCAAAGGGAAGATTCCGCGCGCGGAGACGAAGAGGAAGACGATCTTGACGCGGAGGAGGAAAGCGGGGAGGAAGAAAAGAAAGAAGAAAAAGCCGTCGCGGAATCGCGCGCGCCCCGCGCCGAGAAAGCCGCCAAGACTCCCGTCATCAAGCGCCCTGCCACCACGGCGCGGCGGCAACAGGCGCGGCTGGCGCTAAGCTCGGACAGCGAGCCGCCTTTGCCGCCGATCGATCTGTTGCAGTGGCCGGACAACGCGAAACAGCAAGCGATCGTGTCTGAGGATGCTTTAGAAAATAACGCCAAGATGCTGGAAACGGTGCTGGACGATTTCGGCGTCAATGGGCAGATTTTGAAAGTCAGCCCGGGCCCTGTCGTGACTTTGTACGAGCTGGAGCCTTCGCCGGGCACGCGCGCGTCGCGGGTGATTTCTTTGGCCGACGACATCGCGCGCAATATGAGCGCGGTATCCGTCCGCGTCGCGGTCGTACCCGGGCGCAATGTGATCGGCATCGAATTGCCGAATACGCGGCGCGAAACCGTTTATTTGCGCGAACTGCTCAGCACCGACGATTACCACCAAAGCAAGGCGGCTTTACCTTTGGTTCTGGGCAAGGACATTGCGGGCAATTCCGTTATCGCCGATTTGGCCAAGATGCCGCATTTGCTGATCGCGGGCACGACGGGATCGGGCAAGTCGGTCGCGATCAACACGATGATTTTGTCATTGCTGTACCGGCTGCCGCCGCAGAAATGCCGGTTTATTATGATCGACCCCAAGATGCTGGAATTGTCGGTCTATGAAGGGATTCCGCATTTGCTGGCGCCCGTCGTCACCGAGCCGAAGAAGGCGATTATGGCTTTGCGCTGGACGGTGCGCGAGATGGAGGAGCGCTATCGCGCGATGTCCAAGCTCGGCGTGCGCAATATCGAAGGCTATAACATGCGCTTGCGCGGCGCGGCCAAATCGGGCGAGAACCTGATGCGCACGATTCAAACAGGCTTCGACCGCGAAACCGGCAAACCGATTTACGAGGAGCAGCCGCTCGATCTGACCGAATTGCCCTTCATCGTCGTGATCGTCGATGAAATGGCCGATTTGATGATGGTCGCGGGAAAAGAAATCGAGGCCGCGATACAACGTCTGGCGCAAATGGCGCGCGCGGCGGGGATACATATTTTAATGGCGACGCAAAGGCCTTCGGTCGATGTCATCACCGGCACGATCAAGGCCAATTTCCCGACGCGCATCAGCTTTCAGGTTACCTCGAAAATCGACAGCCGCACGATTTTGGGGGAACAGGGCGCAGAGCAATTATTGGGACAGGGCGACATGCTGTATATGGCAGGCGGCGGACGCGTCACGCGCGTGCACGGGCCTTTCGTGCGCGACGACGAGGTCGAGGCGATCGTTAAATTCCTCAAGGCGCAAGGCGAACCGGAATATCTCGACGAAGTGACTGAGGACGACGGCAGCAGTGCGGGCGGCGGTTCCGGCGGCAGCGATATGTTCGGCGGCGGAGAGGCTTCCGGCGACGATTTATATGACAAAGCCGTGGATGTCGTGCTGCGCGAGCGCAAGGCTTCGACCAGCTTTATCCAGCGGCAGTTGCAGATCGGCTATAACAAGGCCGCCAATCTGGTCGAGCGCATGGAGCGCGAAGGCCTGATCGGCGAAGCGTCCGCCACGGGGAAACGCGAGATTTATGGAAGAAATCCGGAGGAAGGGTAGAGTTCCCGATTATTTGCGGAATGATATTAATATCCGCCGCCGCCTGAATTTCCTTTCGATAACTCGCCGACAATGGCGAAAATCGACATCATGACCCACGCGATAATGCCGCCGACAAGCGCCATGCCGACGTTGCGGATAACCACCGCCTGCGCTTTCATCGAATCGACCTGTTCACGCATCCATTCTTCAGTCACCTGCTCGATAACAGCGCCGACGTCGGCGCGTTCGGCCAGAATCTCAAGATCGACGGCGACGGCGGGATCGGGAAAGTTCATGTGGGTCAGGCGCAAGGCCTCGCCCAGATTATGCCCGCGCAAGACCATCTGCCGCGCAAGGCCTATGCGCTCCTTTATCCACGGCTTGCCTTGCTCCTCCAGAATTTCCATCGAGCGTTTAAGCGGCACTTGCGCGCCCAACAGCGCCGAAAGCCCCAGAAGAAATCCGCTGCCCTGCAGCACGCGATACCATAACCATGGCGGATACATGTCGAATTTGGCGCGCAAAAGCCCGCGCCAATTCGGCAGGGTAAACACAATGATAATGATCAACACGATGAGAAAGGCGACGATCCACAACCCCCATGCGGAGATGAAATCCGAAAAAGCCGCCACGCCGCCTATAGCCTCCATAACGTTCTTGGGTGCGTTGGCGCGCATATTGGCGATCAGATTAACGCCGAACGTCCAGATGACGAAACCGACCAAAATAAACATGAAAACGGGGTAACCCACCGCATAGCTGACGGCCTGCCTCATTTCGCGCCCTCTTTCACCCATTGACTGGATCGAGGCCAAAGCTTTGGCAAGCGTGCCCGATTCCTCACCGGCGCGGATCATGTAAAGCTCGCCCGCCGGAACCCAGCCTTCCATCGCCTGCGACAGAGAAATGCCGGCACGGTCTTTCAAAAACCATTCGCGCAGCGCAATGGCCGAAACCCGGTTGGGATATTTGCCCATTTCCGTGACGTTCTGATATAGCCGGTCAAGCGAGCGCGAAAGCGCTTCGTTGGTCTTGAGCATGCCTTCAAGCTTGCGGTAAACGCGGAACCGGCTTTTTCGGCTGGTGCGAAACTGCATTTTGATGAAATTGGCTTGCAGCTCATCCAATCTTTCTTGTAATTCGCTCATGGCATCGGCCCCAGTCTTTGTTCAACTTCAAGCAATTCGCGTTCGCGGGCAAAAATGCCGAGTTCGAATTCGGCGTCGTCTGGCGATACTTCGCCCACGCGCACTTTTTCAAGCCCGCGTTGCAACATGTTGATGCCGTTAAGACCGGCGGGCGAAAGCCAGTAATCTTCGGCTTCCTGTTCGCGGTTGTCGGCCAAAAGCTCCATCAATTTGAAGTCCGTTTCGATGATTTCCGCGCACACCGTGCGACCCGCACGCCCCTTGTAGCACTTCGGGCAACCTTCGGGATTGGCAAAGAAGACATTGCTCAGATCCGGTTCTTTCAGACACTCCATCACCGACTTTCCGATATTCGCTTTGTTGCGGCGGGCGTCCATGATGGCAAGTCCGGCGCGCACGCGCTGCGCCAGTTCGCGTATCGCGGGTCCGTATTCCTCGCAAGCCTCCTTCAGCGGAAGGCGGCAATGGGGGCACATGCTGCGCAGCAAACGCTGACAGGCCATGCCGCGCAAAAGGTGATAATCGTAGACGATATAAGGTTCGATGCCGATATCGCGAAGGCGTTTCGGCGTGGCAAGCGCCGAGTAGACATGGCCCGTCGTGTAAACCTGACGTCCGGTCAAAGCCAAATGGAAAGCGAATTCCGCGGTTTGCTTGTCGCGCACTTCGCCCAGCATGATGATATCGGGATCGAGGCGCAGGGTGCAACGCATGATCTCGACGAACGTCTTTTCGCGCTGTTCGTCCTTGACAGAGGCCGACACGCCGATCTGGCGCGCGCCGATAATGCCGCCTTCGGGCGGATCTTCGATCAGAAGACAGTTCAGGCGCATTTCCGTTTCCGCCATGCGGCGGTTCAGCACGACGCGCAGCGTCGTGGTTTTGCCCTGATTGACCGGACCGGAGAAAATGCGCATGCCGCCCGGCGCGTTGCGCAAGCTTTGCACAACCTTCAATTGTTCTTGCGAGAAGCCGAGCGAGTCGACATCCGCCATATTGAAGTTTTCGCCCCACAGATGCGCCGGATCGTAGGACAAGCGCATGTCGAGATAAGCGCCCCCGTTCGACAACGGCACCCATTGGCAACGCACGCTGGTCACGCCTTTGGGCAGGTTGATGACGTCCTTGCCGCGCGCATCCGAAGTCAGCATTGCCGCTTGCGGTTCGCCGAAACTCGCCGTCGCGCCCGACTGGCCTATCGAGTGCGAATAAACCGCCGCCAAAAACTGGTCGCCTTCGCGCTGCGTCCATGCGTCCTGCCGCCTCAGCGCACCATCGATGCGGAACTGAACGATGGCGCGGCCATTGACGGATTCGATATGAATGTCATTGGCGCCTGCCTGCACCGCCGCCTCGAACGTCGCCACAATGCGGCGACGCGCGGCGTTTTCGTCGAAACGCGAAGAGTTGCTCTTCCGGTCGGAGTAAAGATAGGCCTGAATAATGATGTTCGGCGTGACATAGCGCGGCTCGTCGACCTTAAAACCTTGGCGTTTGGCCGCCTGCGCCACCGAGGTCACCAGCGGCGAGTGGCGATGCGATGCGCTGACCAGCCACAGGCCGGTTTCAAAAAGGGCGCATAAATTGCGCGCCTCATCGGGAATCTTCAAAGGGCCGTCCAGCGCCGTCAGCACATCGCCGGAGAAGAGCAGCGGCAGGGTACGTTCGTCCTCGAGCTTGATCTTTTCCGTCTCTACCTGAGGCGCGGCAAGAATCATTCCGGTGGGAGCCGCCGCCTCGGCTTCGGCAGGCGCGGCGGGAGGGGAAGCGGCGGGACGAGGATCGGGAGCGGAAACCGATTTTACATTCAGCGCCGATTTAGGCTTCGCCTTGGGTAAAGCGCCGCCATGCTTACCCAAAGCCTTCATTTGTTTTTCCACAAGATCGGCTAACTTTAACACGTAAGCATATCCCTTTGTTCTCGCCTGCACATAAGCCGACCACGCACTGGACGCGACGACATCTAGATATATCGCGAAACGGCGCAAATTGCGATTTTTATAGGAGCGGTTGGAGACTGCTCCGACAAAAAGCAGTTTGTGACACCCCAAAGCCTGAAGCCTTCACCTTCTTCGCTGCAGAAGGGAAAACACCCCGCGCGCCGCAAAGAAGAAAGAAATCCGCTTAGCGCATCGCGCTGTAAATGGCGTCGACGCTATTGATATTCAGAGTGTGGGTGTTCCCTCTACCTCCGATCGTCACAGAAGATTCTGTAATCGATGTGACCGTAGATCCGTCCGAGATACGGTCGCCAACGCGAACCGTTTTCGATTTGTTGCCGGAGGACTTCAGCACCGCCATATATTTTCCGTTGACCCCATAAATGCGCGAAAGTTCATACGGCGCCGCAGCGACGGGGTTTTTGTTTCTCTCGGCGAAATCCTCTTGCTCCTTGGCACCAGATTCGGATTTATGCGATCTGGAAATCGGCGGCATGGGCGTAAGCGCGCTGGCTGGAACGGCGCCAGCCAAGGATTTCGCATCCACCAACGCCGCAGAAGAATAAGCGCCGCTTCTTTCTTTCTTCAGTTTTTCAAGCTCGATCAACCGCTTCTCGATGTCGATCATGGCTTCGATGCGCGTGATGGTTTGGCGCGCAGCATTCAGATCCGCAAACGTCACTTCCTTGGAATTTGTATCAAGGCTCCGTGCTTCGTTTTTTGCGCTTTCGGTAACCTTGTTTTCCATCGCCGCCATGCTTTTTTCAATTTCGGATCCTTGCGCCTTGATTGGCGACGCAGGCTGTCCCTCCGTTCCTGACGCTGCTGATTGCGACGCAGGAATGGAATTCGCAGAGGAGGCTTCTTTTGCGGGAACCGAAGGTACGACCAAAGCCGACGGAGCTGCTGCCAAAGAAGGCGTTGCGAGAGGCGCGGCAGTAACGGGGGATGCGACGGCGGGATGCACCGAGGCGTCCATCGCATAGGCTTCCGCCGGAAGCAGGGATAAAATTCCAAACGCGGCAAAAACCGCCACGCCAAATTTTTTGTCAGCCCGTTTCGGCTTGAACGAATTATTTGCGATTTTCATAGATAACCCCCTCGATGGTCCACGTGCCGGCAGTTCCGCCCGGCGCGCAGCTCATGCTGTTAATTATGACCCCTGGCAGATCACCGATCATTCCAGGAAGCCCTCCGGGTAATTCTGGCACATTAAGAGTAAAGGAACGCTTAACCCAGGGCGCAGGAGGGGGATTCCATTGGCCTTTATAATCAGGAGGGGGAGGGGGAAGGGGATCGTCCGGCGCATGCGCAATGCTCCCGGGCCAATTCTGAATCAGATAACGATTTGTAATATCATCAATATTTAGAAGCGTTTCAGCACCGCGCGGCTTCAGACCGGCCAAGGGGATCGTTTTTGTCGCCGAGGATCCCGCTTCGTCAACATTTGCTCCGGCGGGCGGCTCAGAAGAAACTTTCTGGTGATTCCACGCAAGGCTAATGCTTCCCCCCGAACATGTCAGCGAGGTAAGTTTCCATCCGTTCAGCGCGGCAGGAATATGCGCAAGTCCTTCCTTACATGCGTCGATAAAGGCGAGCGGCGTTGGCTCGCTTTCCCATTTCCGCTCGTATTTCGGCTCCGGCGCCGCCTGTTTTTCAAAAACATCAGGTAGGTGCGCTTCCTGCTGTGCGCGGCGCAGAGCCGCCTGCTGTTGCAGCAGCAAGGCCTCTCTTTCACTATCCCGCTCCTGCACAAACCAAAAACCAGCCAAGCCGATCAAAAAAGCCGCAGCCAGTCCTGCGGTAATAATTTTTGCCTTTTTCGGGATATCCACACATTGCAGCTGAATGTCTCGACGATCATTGAGCAACAAGGTTAAGGGAATGGTATCCGCGCCGGGGATGGACCATGCTTCGGGCGCATAAATGGTTTGCAGGCCGCCAAAGCCGATTTCCTGAATAAGGCGATCGCGCGCTTCGGCCTCGTCGGTAAAAAGAAGATCGCCGTCGGGAACAATCAACTCGTCGCGAATGATCGTGACGGCCACGCCTTCCTTCAGGCGAAAGGCGCCTGCCCATGAACCTGGAATCTGACCCGCAAGGCATCCGGCTAAAACTGCCATTCCCGCCTTTTGCCCGGCTTCGCCCGAACAAAGGCCGAATTGCGGAACGCGTCCGTCCTTGTTGCCGGGGCGAATTGTGTAGAAATCAGCTTGCTGCCCAGGTTGACGCGCAGCCTCTTTCGCGATCTGCGAGACCCGACCGCCCCCTGGACTGTTTTCCCAATAAAGACCGACGACATAAGAATGACGTCCAACCGTGACGATGCCAGCGGCCATCAACCATGCTCCCCAGCCGCATTATCCATAACTTGCGGCGTAATCGCCATAAACATCATGAAATGGTCGTTGTTGCTGGAGGTTCCGCCGCCAAGCAGGAAATTATCCGGCGACCCCACGCCCTGCTTGTTCTGCGTCAGGGCTTCCTGATCGACGCCGCCGATCATCAGCGTCTGTCCGCTGCGCAACATCGATTGCTGCA
Source organism: Alphaproteobacteria bacterium (assembly GCA_031291395.1). Classification (GTDB taxonomy): domain Bacteria; phylum Pseudomonadota; class Alphaproteobacteria; order UBA9219; family UBA9219; genus CAIXLI01. The sequence goes on from JARLJD010000116.1 coordinate 8,306, forward strand.
CAAAAATACGGTTGTTGGTGACAGGCAGCGTAATCAAGCTACCGCCTGTGCATTGGGTGTCCGTGCCGCCGAAACATTCGGTTTGAGGGTTTCCGGGATAATCAATCAGGCTGAGCGAATATTGCAAAAGGATCCGCCCATCGTCGAGCAGGCGCGGCGTCAGCTGCAACGAGAAACCCGCATGTATCGTTGACACAATCGGCGTAACGACATTGCTGGAAGCTGTCGTGGCTCCTGTGGTTATGCTCTGCGTAATCGAGGACACATAGGATGTGTCGGTGCCGACGCGGCGCGACACCGGCCGGTTGTTCAGCGTCGTCATAGGGAACTGCGCGACTTCGGTCGTGTCGCCTATCGCCGACAGCGCGTTAAAGACGTCTCCTGCATGCGCCGTCGGATCGTTCGATCCGTTCAAAATCGCAATGCTCAGGGAACCAAGGCTTGCAGAACTTATGTTAGGGTTGGCGAGCGCGGGCGCCGCCGCCGATGTGTAGCTCATGCCCGAAAATTTTGAGAGATTCTTGAGGAACCCGGTGAACGCCACGTTGAAATCTTCGCTCCGCTGCAAAGTGACGCTGTAAATTTGCACATCGATCGCAATCTGGCGCGACAGCCGCTTGTTCTCTTTGGCAAGATAGTCGGAAACTGTGGCCATGACATCGGATGTCGTTGTCACGGTCACTGTGCCTATCGTCGGAGAAATCTCCACACTTCCCTGGGAACCAATAATAGAGTGCAGGACCGTACCCAATTCCTCCCAATATTTGAGATCCATCTTGGTTTTTGAATTCTGGGTCAACGTGTTTTGCGAACCGCCGGACGAACCCCCAGACGAGCCGCCAGAGGATCCGCCAGACGAGCCGCCGCCGGAGGATCCGCCACCGCTGGAACTGACGTCGTCTTGCATGCCTTCGTTGATCTCTTGGGTGCCGGGCAACGCTTCGACGGAGAAAATGCGCGTTTCATAGCGCGAGATTGAAATCGAAGATCCGTCAAAACGCCAATTGATATCAAAATAGGCGCTCATGCGATCTAAAAGACCCGACAGGGGGCCTTCATAGGACATCGGCATATCCCCGGCATTGGAGGAAGACGAGGCGCCTCCCTGTTCAGGACTAGCCCCAAACCCCTTATTCGGAATCTTCAAGGAACTGAGATGCACCGGAATGCCGGTCTGCTCGCTGATCGCATTGGCAATATCGGAAAGAGACATAGGATCGCTTGAAACCAGCGTTATGCCGCGAGGCACTTCGAAGCGCGCGGGCAGCGGCATGCCTCGCCGCATCCTGATCGCGGCATTGCCGCCCCATACCTTGTTCGTAACGGTCAGAGGATCGTAGGATTCGGCGTCGGGAATCTTTTTCTGCGCAGCCGCCAATGTCTGCTGCGCCTCGCTAGCGTGCTGATTGATGACCTGATGAGTCTTTTCAGACTGATCGCAACCGCCGAGGCTCAAACAAACGCCCGCAACAAAAGCGCAAACAGCCCAACATTTCCCCACACCTCCGGTTCGCAACTTTTGTGCCAAGGCCATATCCTGCATCCCCGCTAATTTGAATAATTGTTGCCTCGCGCCTGAACCACCAACACCATTTGTCCAGCGCTTGAATTCGTATGCAATTCCCCGATCGGCTGCGGACGCGCGGTATCAAACCCAGCCAGAAGGTTGCGCACCGCATCCTCGAAACCGCTGCTGAAATGGGCGGACGCTTCGACCGGATAATCGTATTCAGCCAACCATTGCAACTCGACTCCCGCTTTGTGGCACCACTCGGTTAAAACCTTGCGCAAGGTATCGCCGCGCTCCGCCGACCAGCCATCGGCGGGACTGACGTTAACCGCGGGCATTACGGACGGGGCAGCGATCGCGGTTGCTGGCGCAACAAGATACCCACTCGCCCGACTGGCATTTGGAGACGGTTGCAACGGCAAGGGCGCGCTATTGCCGGCAACCGGCACAACGCTTCCGCCCTGAGTGATGGAAATTTCAGCTCCCTGTTCACGCGCCTCCAAATGAACCTGCGCCAGCATATCTTTCAAAGTCTCGCGCCAAGGTCTGCCGCCTTTATAGGAAACGAGCGTCTCCATATCGACGCCGGGATCGATCGAGAAGCTGTAGCCGACCGGCAATATTTGTCGCAAAGCCAGAGCCAGCGGAACCTGCGAAGCAAATCCGGGAACAACTTCTTCGCTGGAAGAAGGAGAAACGCTGATCGTCGCAGTGGCCAAATCGTTTTTCGTTGCCCCGTTCGCAGACGAGGGCGCAAGGGATGTGGGTGCCGACGCGGCAGAATCAGCAGCGGCAGGCATCGACGCAGGCGTAAGGGCAACGGAAGACGGCGCAGGCGCAGGCGCAGGCGCAGGGTAGGAAGAAGGCAGCGTCTGTTGTGAAACCGGCGCCGCAAGGGATACCGGCGCAGTTCCGGAAATCACGCCCGCAGCGGGAAAGGGGGACGGAGGCGCTGGTTGTTTTGTGGTGTCGCCGGAAATGATGACAGGAGAAATGACTTCGGGCGCGCTTGTCGCAACTTGAGGCGCTGAGGCAAGCGGCGCAGTCGGCGACGGTTGAGAAAGCACCACAGGGGGTTGTTGGCCGGACGCGCTGTCGCCAGGCGAGACCCATTCAAACCCGGCATAGACTGGTGTCGCCGCAAGGGCAAACCCGAGGGTCAGCATCGCGACGCCGCAGGTTTGGGCAAGGATTTTATTCGGCATGTCGACTGCTCTTTATCTTGGAAGAATGCAAAGTCGCGGAAGGGTACAAAGTGATTCGCAGACTCTATAGGTGGATATACAACTGAGCAATAGCAGATTTTATCAAACGGCCTGCTCAAACCCTGCCTGTTGTTTTAGGGCAACAAAAGCCTTTTGACAATTAAAACGAATCGGCGTCACGACCCTTCATTTTAGGTAAGACGCACCACTAGCCGAAATCGATCCACGGACGGTTACGCTTGTCCAACGTCGCCGGACGGCGGATACCTACAATCCATGAACGCATGGCGCGTAACGCCGCTTCGAATGTCAGGCCGCGCCGCTCAAAAATCCAGAAAACCACCATAACGAAGGCGGCCAGAGCGATGGTCCACAACCGCATGTGAACCAGACACAGAAAGATCGCGGCAAAAGAACGCGCGTCAAATGCGAAGAACCGCGCAGGTTTTTGCGAATTGCGCCAGTGAAGATCCATTGTCAGCATTCAGGGGATAGCATTCAGGAAAAGGAAGCTCTCTTTAATTCTTCCCTGAATGCCGCCCCCTGACCCCTTTCTTACAAATCATTAATCGTCTTTTCTTTGTCTATCGCTTCTTCATGCTCATCGACGGTGAAGCCTTTAGTTAGAAGCAGGTAGGAACGGCGGTCGATAATGCCGTCCTTAAAGGCTTTGGTCGCCGTTTGCTCCATCGTCTGGCCATAACGCAACAGAAGGCGCTGCGTTTCCAGAGTCCATTTTTCGATCGGCAGATCCAGCAGGATTTCGCGCACATTCTCGTCGAAAACCATGAATTCGCGCAAGCCGACGCGCCCGCCCCCGACTTTGGGCACCAGCGCCTGCGTCACGACCAGACGCAGCGTTTCCATCATCGCGAAGGCGCGCTCTGTTCGCTCGCTGGGATCGAAAACGCTGATCATGCGGCGGATCGTCGAAGCGACGCCGACGGTATGAACCGTCGAATAGACCAAATGCCCCGTTTGCCCCGCCTCGATCGCGGCCATGACCGTTTCCCGGTCGCGGGCTTCACCCACCAGAATGATGTTCGGCTTGCGGCGCAGGGCGTTGCGCACACCGGCAGCAAAGGACGGCAAATGGCGCGGGATTTCCGATTGAGCCACAAGCGATTGCGGCCCCAAAATCGCGTCATAGACATATTCGATCGGCGCTTCATAGGTAAGCATCTTGCCACAGCCCTGTTCGCGCTCGATCAGCATGCGGCATCCGGCGGCGAGCAAAGTGGATTTACCGCTTCCGGTCGGCCCCGTGATCAGAACAAGCCCTTGGCGCGGCGACCAGTTTTCAACGATTTTCTCCTCGATGCCAAGATCCTTGAGGGTCGGCGGCAAACTGGGCAGCGTGCGCAGCGTCACCTGAACCGAGTCGCGGCCGCGGCTGAGAATGGCGGTGATGTTGACGCGGAAGCGTACGCGCGTATTGCGGTCAGGCCGCACTTCAAAGGACAGATCGAGGTCGACGCCCGACGCCAGTTTGGCCAGCGCATCCGCGCCGTAAATATGGGCGAGAACATTGGCTATATCGGCGCTGTCGAGCGGGCGGCGCGTCACCGGAAACAGGATGCCGTCGACTTCGATATAAACCGGACGGTCGGTTTGCAGCGTCGTATCGCTGGCTTTTTGCTGTACGCACCACAGCATCAGGCCGTCGACATGCTCTTCGCCGATACGCAGCGGCTCATCCGGCCACGTGCCGATCTTGCCCGCCAAAGCCTCGATCTTCTGGCTTAACGACTCGCCGGAGTCCATGCGCTGCTCTTGGGGATGAGGGAAGATTGGCCGGTGATCGTCACGCCTTGGTCGCCGACGCGCATTTCGCTTCCGCCCCCCGTCACGCCACGATTATCGGCCAGCGCGTAGGGCGGCGAGATCATGCCTTGCGCCAGAAGCTCGCGATAACGCACCATGCCGATGAAATCGTTCGTCAAAAGATCGACGTCGGATTCGAAGGTTTCTTCGGCCTGCTTGATGCCTTCCTGCCAGCCTTGCTTGACATAGGCCGCCCACGCGGCTTTTTCCTCGTCGGTTTTGGGCAACAGGATCGCGGCGGGCGGGTCGACACGACCCCAGTCGCGTTCCAGATACAGATGCCAGTTGCGCGCCGCCGTGACGATGCGGGCGACGCGGTTGATGCGGTAAATGCGGTCGGCAACAGCGGCGGCCTGCCCGCCCGAATTGACCAATACGGCGCGCTGCGCTTCGGAAACGATTGGCGGTTCGATCAAAAGGCCGGAGGGCGCGGCGACCAGAAGACGCGAAAAGTCGAACGTCTTCGACAGGCTGGAATCATATTCGGCCAAGCGGCGTTGAATTTCGAAAGTGCGATGGGCAAGCCCGCCGCGCGCGCCGTAGGACAAGGCGGCTTCGCGCTGCGCATCGGCGCGGATTTGAAGGCCGAGAGCACCCGTCTTCTCATCCGAGTTTTCCTCCGGCGCGGACTGGTTTTGCAGATCGACCAGCGCGGGCGGCGGCGGCGAGACGCCGCTGGTGGACGTAGCGGGAATGATTTTGACGCCGAGAACGTCAGCCGATGGGGCATCGTCGGCGCGCGCCGCAAGCGGCAGCGTCAGCAGAGCCAGCAGTGCCGCCGCAATGAAAAATGTTGCGCGCATGGGCTTAGCGCGATTGGTCTGCTGCAGCATATCGCACCTCGACTACGCCTTCGTTCTGGTCGATCGAAAGATCGGCACGGGTACCTGCTTGCAAGCCGATATCGCGCAAAACATGGATGATTGGCTCTTGATAGGCATCGACGTTGACGACCAGCGGCACCGGCGGCCGCCGTCCCTTGACGCGGAAACGAACGCCTGCGCGCTCAGCCAGTGTGCGCGTGACCTGTTCGATCGGGCCAGACCAGCGCAAGGACACCGGCTGCATCATATTCGGGGGCGCGTTGGCGTAATCGTCCTGAACGGGAGGAACGGCAGGATTCTTCTGCTGCTCGATATTGGCGATTTCGCCCAAAGCCTTGGACGCTTTGTCCGCGGCTTGCGCCAGTTTGACCGAGACGATGTCGGGATCGGTCGCAACGGCCTTGGGTTCGGGCGCGGAAGACGCGAAGGTCTGATCCCATTGCGTCTGAAAGTCGCTGCATCCGGCCAGCAAAAGCGCCGCGCCGATAACCGCGATTAGGCGTTTGCGTATCATCATCTGATTTTGTTCCCGACTGATTCGTTCGTTTCTATTCATACTCAACCCCTCTTCCTCATTCAATCCTGATGTTTCATTAAATGGACGGCAAAGCCGGTTAAACAAGCTCCCATCGCGAAAACCGTCACGGCGGGAAGCCACCGCCCCGCCACCAACAGAAAAAAGGAGGAAACGAAAAGCAGACTCGCGCCGATGCCGTAAATGATCGTGGCGTTGGGCAAGGCCTGAGGCGTTTGATAAGCGCCCCTCAAAGGCTGCGCAGGCAAGTTCGCGCCTTTGCGCGTCTGCATCGGCAAATGACTGGCCTTTGCCGCTTTCGCCGGCGGCGTCAGTATGTTTTGCAACCATCCTGCCACGTTACACCCCCCAAATCGCTAAGTATGAACGAAACGCCAGCTTATTCCGCTTCGCCTTTGACCACTTGACCCCCGCCGTCTTTGGCGCAGCAAACGGGATAGGAAAGGTTTCCACCCTTCCGGCCTTTCATCAATTTCTTCCCTACTTCTCCGCATAACGTCGATACGAATGATATAAAGGCACATCATGTTTAACCAATCCTTTATGATCCATGACGGCGATGACTTTATTGGCGTAAGGGCCGCCGATGCTGGGGGTCGCGGAATGATAAGCGGCGATCCCCCCCCACAGGCTGCCGGTGTCGTCCATTTTATGGCGCAAAATCCACGCCGCGACATGAACATTGACGCAAGCGTCGTCGCGCACCCATTGCCGCGCCGTCGATGCGCCCACATGCCAGTTCTGCTCCAGCATCGGCAACCAACGCGTATTGACCTGCATCGGGCCGAGGTCATAGGTGCCGTTGACGTTCGGCCCCGCTTCCTGCCCGACATGCCCGCCTTCGACATGCATAATGCCGATCATCACGGCGGCGGGAACGTGATAGGTGTTCGCGGCCAGAAGAATGCAAGCGGCAAAGGCTTGGGTCGTGATCATGCGCTACCACCCGCCGTTTGAATCGAGGCGCGCGGATTCCGGCACGTCGAGATAGGTTGCCAGCGTGGCCAGCATCGCCATGCGTTGATTGAAGGCTTGCCAGACTTGCTGCATCGGCACGATCTGGTCGTTTTGCGCGAAATAGGCGGCGCGTTCTGCCGGATCCATATACAAAAGCCGGTCGGCTTCGGCGAAATGCGATTCCGTGTAGACCTGCCCCGCGGCTTTCAAAACGTTCCAGCATAAAAGCCGCCATTCCTCCGGCGACGCGCCCGCGGGAGCCAAAGCGCGCGTGATCTGATCCGAGGTTTTGGCGAGTTTTTCCGCGACTTCAGCCAACAAGGCGTGTTCGGCGCGGCCAAAGGAATATTGCGCCACGGCGCCCACGACAGGCACCATCGCTTCCAGCATCTTGGCGCGGAACGTGGCGACCGTGTTGGGGATATTCTCTTGCCCTGCTGGAATTTGCGCTTTGAATTTGCTTTGCAGGGCAATCGCGATCGAGGCGATATGTTGCGCCTCTTCTTCCGTCAAAGGGCGTCCCGCCGTTTTATAAGTCGCGCCGACGACTTGCGCCGCCGCGCCCGCCAAAGCCCAGCGCACCCATGCGTCAATCGCATCTTCGCTGGCGCCCGCTTCGGCCGCGAGTTTCTGGCTGAGCATCACCGTGCTGGAAGCCAGAGCGCTGAGTATTTCCATATTGGGGAGCCGGGGGGAATCGTCGCCGCCTTCTTTATTTTGAGCCTCGCTGGCCGCCTGCAAAAGCGGTAGGCCCAATTGACGAAAAACCGTCAGCAAGGTTTGCATCTGCGATTTATTGGAATCTTCACCCATCCTGATAACCCCTAATCCTGCAAAAAAAGCCACATCCGCCTATATGGTCTGCGGAGGGGCAGTGCGCATTATACGCATTTTTCCCGTCAGGGGAAGCCCTGTTTGACAGACCACCGGCAATAGTGACATTAAAATGGTTAGGAAATAGTGAAGCAGGGCAGGATAGCCCATTCCACGAAGGAATGGAGATCCCGCGCTTATGAAGATCGCACGCGCCACCTTGGGTATATCTGATTGAACTAAAAGACTTTTTTGTGAATCTCTGGCGACAATGGGGGGACGGGGCGTTCTTTCTTGCACTCAGCCTCCCGCTTCGATGCTATATACTTTTGGTTGCCATAAATTGCTATTTTTGTAGAAGCAGGTTGCGGTTGCAAGCCGCTCCTACGAAAATCGTAGCTTGTGCCGGAGTAATTAGATTCAATTGTCCAAAACCGATGATGCCCGTGAACAACTTCCTTCTTTTTGCCGCTTTGCTTTTACTGGCCTCGCCCGTTGCGCAGGCCGAGACGTTGCAGCCTCAAACGGCGTTGGCGATGACGGGGGAGGCATTGTATCCCCCCGACTTCGATCATTTCGCTTACGCCAATCCCGACGCGCCGAAAGGCGGGACGTTGAAGTTGGGGGCGACGGGAACTTTCGACAGTTTGAATCCCTTTATCGTGCGCGGTCAGCCGCCTTTCGGGCTTGGCACCGGCTCGATGTCTCTGGTTTATGAAAGCCTGATGACGCGGGGGTGGGACGAGCCGTTTACGCTTTACGGCTTGCTGGCGTCGAGCGTGGAAGTTCCCGCAGATCGTTCCAGCATCATCTTCAACTTGAACACAAACGCGCATTTCTCCGACGGCGTTCCGGTGACCGCCGACGATGTGCTGTTTTCCTTCACGACGTTGCGCGACAAGGGACGGCCCAATCACCGCTTCTATTACAAGAAGGTCGCGCTGGCGGAAAAGCTTTCGCCTGCGCGCGTCAGGTTTGTTTTCAAGTGCAATGCAGACGGGACGATCGACCGCGAGATGCCTTTGATTATGGGACTGATGCCCGTTTTACCGGAACATGACTGGAAGGATCGCGATTTCGACCAGACCAGCTTGCGCCTTCCGGTCGGCTCTGGCCCTTATAAAATTGCGCAAGTGGATGTCGGGCGGTCGGTCATATACCAGCGCGATCCCCTTTATTGGGGAAAGGATCTGCCTGCGCAGCGCGGGCTTTACAATTTCGACAAAATCCGCGTCGATTATTACCGCGACGACAGCATCGCGTTGCAAGCTTTCAAAGCAGGGCAATATGATCTGCGGCGCGAGACGGATCCGACCAAATGGGCGACCTCCTATGATTTCCCCGCCGCCGCCGACGGGCGCGTGAAGCTGGAACGGCTGGCAAACCAGCGCGTCGAACCGGCCTATGGATATATTTTGAACACGCGCCGCGCCTTGTTCGCCGATCCGGTTTTGCGCGCGGCTTTGCAATATAGTTTCGATTTTTCGTGGGTGAACAAGAACCTGTTCCACGGCCAATATAAACGCGTCGATAGTTTCTTTCCGAATTCGGAATTGAAAGCGCCGCCGTTGCCCGAAGGCAAAGAGCTGGGAATTTTGAACAAATTCCGCGACCGGTTGCCGCCGGAAGTTTTTACGACTCCTGTGACCCCGCCCCAAGCCGCCGACGAAGCGCATTTCCGCACCAATCTTCTGAAAGCCGAAGCGATGCTGCGCAAGGCTGGATATAAAATCAAAGGCGATCAATTGTTTGCGCCAAGCGGAAGGCCGGTCGCGTTCGAGCTTTTGCTGAGCGATCCGAGTGAGGAAAAAACCGCGCTGACTTGGGCGGATTCGCTCAGGCGGCTCGGCATTGCGGCAAGGGTTCACACCGTGGACAGCGCGCAATATCAGGCGCGGCTGGCCGCGTTCGATTTCGACGTCACCGCCAACAAATGGGTGAACAGCCTCTCGCCCGGCAACGAGCAAATGTATTTCTGGAGCTCCACCGCGGCCGATGAGCAAGGCAGCCGGAATTATGCGGGCGTGAAAGACCCCGTCGTCGATGCCCTCGCTGCCGCGATCCCGGGCGCCGCCACGCGCGAAGACCTTGTCGCCAGTGCTCGCGCCCTTGACCGTGTTTTGATGCAGGGGCATTATTTTGTGCCGCTTTACTATCTGGGCGCCGACAACGTCGCCTATTGGGCGCACTTGCATCACCCAAAACAGATGTCGCTGTGGGGAATGGTGATGGAGGGGTGGTGGGGGGAGTAGGGGTTAACGATGTTTACCCGGAGCGGAAACACGCCTCTTATTTTTCGGACGAACGCGAAGATTTCTTTCCTTTATGATTTGAAGAAGTTCTTTGGCTTCGTTTACAAGAACTTGGTTGCCTCTCCTGTTTTTTGCTAACGCATTCAATTTGTTGATGGAACTTTGCGGCACAATCTCAGAATTCACGCGCGCCCGACTGCAAAGCGCCTTGGCTGCGCGAAAGTTTCTCAGCCTGTCATCAGAGTATGGACTGTCCCATACAACATCACTCATGCAACTTTTGATAAGCGGAAGGACAACCTGATTTGAAGCTCGCGCACCAAAAGCGGCCAACGCCTTATCTGTTATCGTCCAATTGGAATCTTCAAATTGGCCGTTTCCAATATCCCATCTTTTCGCAAGCCGAGATATACGAAGCAGTTGATTGCCGATTTCTGACATCAGCAATTTGGGAGGCATTTTCCGGATCATATTCTTTGCGACACCGAGGATGCGCGTTCTGGTGCGGTCAAATGTTTCTTGTGACCCGATACGATCGTCGAAGAACTCAGTATAGTCCTCATACCCGTAAACCATTTTTTCTCCCCTTTCGAGCAAGGAAGAAAGAACGGGGGCAGTCCATACGCTCTGGGATTTTTTGTGACCCGCGGCAAAAGGCAGAATTTTTAGGTGGCTAGCCTCCGCGGCGTCCTCTCCCCTAAGGCAGGCTTGTACAAAATTAAGACCGGTCTTTTCGGTGAACGTCCAATGGCCAAGATACGTTTTAACGAAGATTTCCCGGAACGCCCGGTCACGGCAATCAGGGCTCCTATTTGTCGACCGATAAACGGCAAGGGCAGATTCAAGACTCGTGTAACAAAGCTGCGTTGTCATAATTTCCCCTGCAGTATAACAATCTGAACTAATAGGCTAACCTACCACAAAGAGAAATTGTTTCACAAACAAAAAACTATTTCTGTGGATAAATTTGGTCTGAATTTTCGGTGGCATCCGGTGCTATTGCAAGGGGAACAATCATCATCTGACTGATATTGCTTATAAATCCGCGCATAAAAAAGCGGGTTGCCCTTTGGGGGCATTTCTGTTTATCATAGGGAACCTTCCGGCTCTCCTTGCGCGAAAAGTTTGCGCATTTGAGGCAAAAGACAGAAAATTCATGGGGTTAGATGCAACTGTCTGCCGGACTAACTGAAAAGCGGCCTCGTCCTATTCTTACATAAAAAAGGGCGCTTGGGGCGCGATAGCCGGAATCTCCGGCACAGGCAACCAATTTGCCGATTCTGGCGCCAAAGGGTCCATTCTCACCCGACAGGCGACGTATCGGCGGGAGAAATAAAATGACGAAGCGTATGTTGGTGGATGCGACGCATCCGGAAGAAACACGTGTTGCAATTGTCGATGAGCGTCGGCTGGAAGATTTCGACTTTGAAAGCTCCAGCAAGAGACAGCTGAAAGGCAATATTTATCTGGCCAAGGTCGTGCGCATCGAGCCGTCCTTGCAAGCCGCTTTCGTGGAATATGGCGGTAACCGGCACGGGTTCCTGTCTTTCAGCGAAATTCATCCCGATTATTTCCGTATCCCGATCGCCGACCGCCCGCATGACGAGGAGGAGCCGGAGGCTGAGGATGATACCGACATCTCCGCCGAGGATTATGCCGAGGAAGTTCGCGCCTATCAAAGCGAAGTTCTCGAAGAAGAAAACGGGAACGATTTGGAACAAAACGGGGCGGGCGATGCGCCTGTGGTTGCTGTTCCTTCCGACACGCCTCAGGCCGTCGTCGAAACGCCGCCGCCTTCCAGCGATATAGCCGGTTTGGGCGAAGAGGCCAGTGTCGATTTGGGACTGATTACCGATTTCGGCAATGCCGTCGTCGATCCGGTCTTTGCTCCCGCGCCCGCGCCCTTGGAGGCCGTCGGCGGGTCGGAGATCGAGGAAGAAGAAGTCGAAGCGCGCGTGCGCCGCACGCGTCTGCCGCGCTACAAAATTCAGGAAGTCGTCAAGCGCCGCCAGATCATGCTTATACAGGTGGTCAAGGAAGAACGCGGCAACAAGGGCGCGGCTTTGACCACGTTTTTGTCTCTGGCGGGGCGTTATTGCGTTTTGATGCCCAACACCGATCGCGGTGGCGGCGTCAGCCGCAAGATCACGTCTCATCAGGATCGCCGCCGGATGAAGGAATTCCTTGATAAGCTGGAGACGCCTGAGGGTATGGCCGTTATCCTGCGCACGGCCGGAATGGAGCAGGAACCCGCGGAAATCCAGCGCGACTTGGAACACCTGTTGCGCCTATGGAACAATATTCGCGAGCAAACGCTGATATCGACCGCGCCGACTTTGATTTACGAAGAAGCCAATCTGATCAAACGCTCGATCCGCGATTTGTACGCCGCCGATGTCGCGGAAATTCTGGTCGCGGGCAAGAAAGGCTATGATTTGGCGCACGACTTTATGCGCTCGATCATGCCGGAGGCGGAAAACAAGGTTAAGCTTTACGAAGACCCCGTGCCGCTGTTCTTCCGCTATAACGTCGAGCGGCAGATCGACGGGCTTTACAACCCGATCGTACAGTTGCGCTCGGGCGGCTATATCGTCATTAATCCGACCGAGGCTTTGGTGTCGATCGACGTCAATTCGGGACGCGCGACACGCGAACGGCATATCGAAGGCACGGCGCTCAAGACCAATCTGGAAGCCGCCGACGAAATCGCGCGGCAGTTGCGGTTGCGCGATCTGGCGGGCTTGATCGTCATCGATTTCATCGACATGGAAGACGGGCGCAACAACGCCGCCGTCGAACGCCGCATGAAGGAAGCGATGAAGATCGACCGCGCACGTTTGCAGATCGGGCGGCTCTCGGCTTTCGGTCTGATGGAAATTTCGCGCCAGCGTTTGCATCCCAGCCTGACGGAACTTAATTTCGAACGGTGCCCCCATTGCGGCGGCGTCGGCCTGATGCGCACCGTGGATTCCGCCGCGATTTCGATCCTGCGCCAGATCGAGGAAGACGCGCTGCGCCAGCCGAACGGCGAGATGGTTTTGCATGTGCCCACCAAGGTCGCGCTTTATATTCTGAACCAAAAACGCTCTGTTTTGCACGACATCGAACGCCGCTATAACCTGCAGGTTTTGTTGCACAGCGACGATACGCTGGTGCCGCCCGATTGTCGGCTTGAACGGTCGAAAGGGGGCAACGGCGAAAAGCAAAGTCGCGCTCCTGCCGTCGACAGCGACCAGATTCGGGCCGACGCGCCTGTTTACGTTCCCGATGCGGGCGTAGAAGCCGACGATAGCGCCGACTATCAACCCGCCGCGCGGCCGGAAGGCGAACGCAACGGGCGCCGCAGAGGGCGTTTCGGACGCGGCCGCGACCGCGGCGATCGCCCGCGCGGCGAGCGCGCGCCGTATGCCGCTGCCGCCGCTGAACAACAACCCTCGCCGTTTGAGGCCAACGGCAATGTCGCGACAGAGAACGCATTGCCAGACGACAATATCGGCAACGGCGGCGAATTTATCGGCGCGCGCGGAAGCGAGGAAGCGCCGCGTTTCGACGAAAACAATCCCCGTCACAACAACCGCCGCAGAGGGCGGCGCGGCGGGCGCAGCCGCCACGGCGGCGAACGGCGCGGCGATTCCTTCCGCGAAGGCGGGCATGAAGAAGCCCGTCCGGATTTCGCCGCCACCGAACGGCAAAGCGCCTATGCGCCGCCTGCGGTTCATGTGCCGGTCAGCATTCACGATCTCGACACGACGCCGCGCGACCCGCGCGCCGCAGCCCCGGCTTACACGCAGCCCGCAAAACCCGCAGCCAGCGCCCCGCCGCCGTCGCCCTATGAAGTCACCAATCCGGAGTCGGACAGGCCCAAGGGCGGCTGGTGGCGGAAATTGACGGGGCAGGAATAACTCAGAATCGGCAAGCATCGTGGATTCAGCGCTTCTCTGAACGTTGTTTATCTTAAACGGAAACTGTGCGCCAATTCTCGCCCATGCTAATGTTAGACATTAATATGGACACAAAACATTCATTATGTTAATGCTAAAGATAAATATGTGGCGTGCTGGCAAACATGGATACGTCTGAAGTAAATAACCCAAAATCAACACGAGCTGGCGTGTATGTGCGCCAGCCGACTGGTTATCGAGCTTATATACCAAAGCCTTTGCCCCCGCATCCTGCGCTTTCCATCCCGCCGTCATCGGAATTGCAGAAACTTTTGTCTGAAAGCGACAGGGCGTTGGGACGTTTGGACGGGTCGATACAAACCTTGCCAAACCCCGATCTCTTTATGTCAATGTATGTTCGCAAGGAAGCGCTTCTTTCCAGCCAAATTGAGGGAACGCAAGCATCTCTGAGCGACGTTATCAGGGTCGAAGCAAATTTGAGCGACGCCGGATATAGAGGGGACGCGGACGAAGTCATTAATTACGTCACGGCGATGAATTATGGATTGGAGCGCCTGAAAACGATTCCCCTGTCGCTTCGGCTGATACGCGAAATTCACGAAAAACTCATGAAAGGCGTTCGCGGCGGCAAGATGCAGCCGGGCGAATTCCGCCGGAGCCAGAATTGGATTGGGCCTCAGGGCTGCACGTTGGCAGACGCTTTTTTTGTCCCGCCCCCGCAGGAAGAGGCGGTCAAGGCTCTAGGGGATTTGGAGATTTTTCTTCATGAGAACGACTCCGTTCCGCCTTTGATTAAGATCGGCCTTGCCCACGCTCAATTTGAAACGATCCACCCATTTCTTGACGGAAACGGGCGTATGGGGCGTTTGTTGATTACGTTTTTTTTGTGCAACAAAGATATCCTGCAAAAGCCGGTTCTGTATCTTTCTTATTATTTCAGGAAACGTCAGGACGAATATTACAACAGGCTTCAGCGTGTAAGGGATTTTGGCGAATGGGAAGAATGGCTGAGGTTTTTTTTGACCGGCGTTACAAGTGTGGCCAAGCAGGCAACGGAAACGGCAAAAAGGATTGTCTCTCTTCGGGAAGATCACAGGCGCCTTATTATAGAAAGGTTTGGGAATTCCAGCGGCAATGCAATGCGGGTGCTGGAACATATGTATGAGAGGCCATACCTGACGGTAAACACCGTTAAAGAGATGCTTGGCATCAGCTTCCCTAACGCAAGCAAGTTAATCGATAAATTTGTGAATGCGGCGTTGCTGGTTGAAATTACGGGGCGTTCCAGAAACAGGATATTCAGATATTCCTCCTATATGGACTTGTTTTCAAATTTAACTGACGACGAAGGTTGAGGTAAAACGTGGCCTCGACTCTTCTTCTCACCGTTCAGGACGGCGTCATTCGGTTTGGCGAGAAGACGCTGTTTGAGGGATTGTCTTTTAATATCCGCGCCGGAGAGAAAGTCTGCCTGATCGGCCAGAACGGCGCGGGCAAGACCACATTGATGAACATCATCACGGGCGCGCGCGAGCTGGACGAGGGAACGCGCTGGCAGTTGCAGGGCGCGACCACGGGTTATTTGCAGCAAGAGGTCATTCCCGAAGCAGGGCAGACGGTGCGCGAATTTATTTTCGCGGCGCTGGGCAATCAGGACGGCAGCCACGATTACAAAATCGAACGCGTGGTCGAACCGCTGGAACTCGCGCCGGACGACAAAATGACCCATTTGTCGGGCGGGCAATTGCGCCGCGCGGCTTTGGCGCGCGCGCTGGTCGAGGAGCCGGATATTTTGCTGCTCGACGAGCCGACCAATCATCTCGATCTCGACGTCATCGAATGGCTGGAAGGCTATGTGAAGGCCTATCGCGGCGCGGTGGTTTGCGTCAGCCACGACAAGGCTTTTCTAGGCAACGTGTCGGAGGAGGTTTTCTGGCTCGATCGGGGAAGATTGCGCGTCTGCCCGCGCGGGTTTTCGTTCTTCGAGGAATGGGCCGCTATGCTGCTGGAGCAGGAAGAGCGGGAATTGCATAACCGCCAGAAAGTGCTTGAGCTTGAAGTCGAATGGGCGAGCCGCGGGGTCAAGGCGCGGCGCAAGCGCAATGTGCGGCGCGTCGATTTGATGAAGGCCGAACGCGACAAATTGCGCGTCGATAAGAACGCGCTGGCGCGCATGCTGGCGAAAATCGACTATACGCCGAGCGAAGCGGTCGAGGCGTCCTCGCGCATCGCGGCGGAATTTTACAACGTTCATAAAGCGTATGGTGGGGCAAAGCCCTCTCCCCCCGCTGGGGGGAGAGGGTTGGAGCCTGCCCCGTACTTGATACGGGGTGAGGGGGGACGCGGGGATTATAAACCCGAGGGGGCCCCCCCCCCCCCCCCCCCCCCCCCCCCCCCCCCCCCCGGGGCGCCCCCGCC
>JARLJD010000117.1 GCA_031291395.1 Alphaproteobacteria bacterium
CCCCTGATCCTCAACCACAAGATGTGGCCGGATCAAATCGGAACAGTGGCCGGATAACTTTCGGAACGGTGGCCGGATAATGATCGGAACAGTGGCCGGATAACTTTCGGAATAGGTGGCCGGATCAAATCGGAATCCGCACGCCCCGTTGCAGCACAGCAGAAGCCGATGTGCAACACCGCACAGCTCAATCCAAACAATCTGCCTAAGACGAAAACGCCCGCCACCGTTCGCGCGGCGCGGGCTGTCTTCAACATCGTGCAATCCCCTCAGAAAAGAACTGCCCCATGACCATACAAAACACTCCTGACTTTATCAAGAAAAAGGCCGCCCTAGCGAAGGCGTTGGAACCGGCCCAGCAAGGCGGTGCAGCATGAGCAACACGTCACAAAAAAACTGCGGCACCCCAAACTATCTCACTAAAATTCTGCATGGCGTCGTTGCTGGTGAATTTCAGGCGCAAAAAGGCGTCAATCATATCATCGTGAAACACGACCGCTGGTGCCGGATTTATAGAAAGAAAAGCTGTAACTGCAACCCGAACATAACCATTTGCAAAGACGGCGAGTGGCTACCCTGCACTCCACCCGATCCCCTGAAATAAAAACCCCGCGTTGACGCGCGGGGCTTTGAAAACACCTCTTCGGAAAAAGGATGCCCTATGTTTTCTATCGGTAATGTTGAGTTTTTACAAGAAAGTTTTGGCAAAGCTGCGGGGCATCTTTGGGTGTGCAGCTTCGCAAAATCTCCCAATGACGCTCCTCCTTGGGGAGGCGAGATATATCGGTTAGGTGCCCCGCTAGTATTGCCGGAAACGCACAACAATTATTTCAGTATCGCGGAACTTTCACAGCCGCGCCGTTTAAAGGAAAATTTTATCCGCATGGCTATTCTCGTTCTCGATGATGCGGAACCGTCTGCACTTCCGATTAAACCGAGCTATGTTATCGAAACATCACCCGGCAAGTGTCAAGTGGGGTTTATTCTAAACGACACGCCAGAGGCGCGAGACCCTGAATACTGCACCCGCGCACTTCAAAATCTAATTAAGCGTGGCCTTGTGAGCGCCGATAAATCAGGTAATAACATTGTTCGTTATGTGCGGCTGCCGGTCGGTTCAAACACAAAACCGCGTGACACTGGCTCTTTCCGGCATGTCCTCCATATCTGGGAACCTTCTCAAAAATATAATCTTCCTGCCGCGCTTGTCGCGCTGGGCATTTCCATAACAGTAGGAGCCAGCCCAGATGCCGCAGAAGATATGTTCGCTGATAAGGAAAAACTCGACATCCGAGAAGCATTTGAAGACATCCTAACGGGCACCAGTTTTCACGATGGCCTAATCCGTCTGGCAGCGCATTTTGTAGTCAAGGGCATTTTGCGTGAAGACATTCAGGCTATGCTCTTTGCATATATGGATTGTAGCTCTGTCAAAGCGTCCGATCCTGACCGATGGAAGGCGCGGCGGGATGAAATTCCACGGGCTATAGAAAGTGCTTTTGCGAAATTCGGGGGAGAGTTTTCTAATTCATCAACGACTGCTGACGTACATCCCCAGCCTGTCAATCTTTTCGGAAAGACATTGGGCACTCCCCCAAAATGGGAGCCTGACGATTATCCGGAAATAATTGCCAGATTAGCCAAAGACATTTCCCATCGCATGGGCGTCGATCCTGTAATTCCTGCGTTTAGCGCGATTGCCGTCGCTGCTGCCCTGATCCATGACCGCCATTGCTTGCAAGTTAAAGCGTTTGATACGAAGTGGCTTGAGGCCGCGCGGTTATGGATCGCGCTTGTGGGAGACCCTTCGACAAAAAAATCGCCTGCGATGCGCGAAGTTTTTGCACCTATCAAAAAATTACAAGCCGGTTGGCATGAACAATACCGCACTGCGCTATTGGATTGGAAGAAGCAAGCGATACAAGCAAAACACAATAAGTCACCCGAACCCGATCCACCCCAGCCGCGCAAAGTGATTGTGAATGATATTACACTGGAGGCCTTGTGTGACGCACTCGAAACCAATCACGGCGGTATTCTCGCCGAGTTTGACGAGCTTTCCGGCTTTTTTGGCAGCATGGATGCTTATAGACAAAACGGGGTATCAAAAGATCGCGCCGCATGGCTTACAGCATATAATGGCGGCTCCTTATTTGTAGACAGGGTGGGGAAGGGAAAACGATACATCAAAAACTTTTCGGTTGGGATAATTGGTGGCATTCAACCAGACCCGATGCGTCGCATTGCATCGCGACATGGTTCGGATGACGGTCTGTTACAGCGTTTCATCACTTTATCTGTTTGCCCCGCTGGACGGGGTGCGGACGTCGCCCCCGATGCCGCAACGCAAAATGCGTGGGAGAGCCTATGTAGTGAATTGTCGGATACAAATAAATTCTTAGAGCACATTCGGCTGTCATCCGAAGCGCAAATGATAATGGACGCCGCTCGCAAAAAATTGCATATTTTGGGACAAAATCCGGCCTTCGATCGACGCTTGCAAACGGCTCTGCAAAAAGCAGAGGGACAATTAGCGAGGCTGACACTGATATTTCATTTTGTCGAAAACCGTGAAGGCGACGGGGTTTTTCCAGACGTTCCTGCGGACGCGGTTGGTACTGCAACCATGAAAAAATCCGCGCACTTGTTTTTGCAATATATCGTCCCCAATATGATTTCATTTTACCATGACATAATCGGCGATGGAGAGACTATGGCATTGGTGCGACTGGTTGCGGGCTATATACTGGCGCACAAGATGCCAGCCGTCGCCGCGCGTGACATCTATAGGGCACATAACGATTTTCGCGGCACCGAGGGGCGGCGGGCGTTGGATGAGGTAATGCAACAGCTCGAACTGGCCGCATGGGTAAGTCCGGTGCCTACGGCTAAAGGAAAACAGGCTACGACATGGCACGTTAATCCCCGCGTATATTCCGACTTCGCGGACTTGGCAGAGAAGGAACGCATAAGGCGCGAAAGTGTGAAGGCTGAAATTAGAAAGGCCGCCAGTATGTCCGACTTGTCACTTGAGGATTCCCTAGGCGTTGAATAAACGTCGATTGGTATAAGAGAGAGATTTCAAAGCTATTACCTTCGCGTGCAAGTGACAAATCGGACAAATTTCGCGCGCGTCCATGACAGTGTATGCCGGAGCTAACCTAACCATGAAATTTCCAACCCTATCTCAAACCGAAGGCGCTGCGGCTAGGCGTGTCGCCCCGGATTTTGGCCTGACGTCCCGTGCGCTGGCATTTGCAAAACTGTATGCCGAAAATCCTCGCCTCGGCGCTACACAATGCGCGAAACAGGCCGGTTATGCCAGCCGATGCGTGCACGGTGCCCATGTCCGCGCCTATGAATTATTGCGAGATAGGCGCGTCATCCGCGCCATAATCTATTTCAGTGGCAAAGCATTGAATGAGGCCAGAGCCGAGGCAATTCAGCATCTTACCCATATAGCTGCAAGGGAGGGGCGTTTCTGGCGCGGGTGGGATCGTCGGGCATTTGACCGTTTGGTGGCAGGATTGACGAGACTGGAGACGCACACAGAGCGGGTAGAGAAAATCTATGAAAGCGGCCTTTTCCGGGCGCTGTAGGCGGCAGTTTCATAGGGTGCCTAATGAGCGTACACAGAAATTTTTAAGTAACCACGCATGAGAGGAAACCCACCGCCACTAGAAGGATTGCCCCACCAAACTCCGCAGAAATTTCTTGTTTGGGCAATTATTGGGCAATGTCTACACACTTAACATATATTGTACGGAAATTATCCCGCCCACCATCATATATGCTGATCGCTCTATTGAAGGTTGCCAGCGGACGCCCCGCAAGTAATGCCTTGTCCCTGTGCCACAAAACCAACAACCACCCCATCGCGTACATAGAATGAACCCTCACAGAAATTTGCACCGATCAAGTTGTGCGCTTCATACACATATATGGTAGCGCCGGTGGGCGAAGTCACTTGCCGCGCAGGGGTGCCCTTTTCTGCGAATAGTTCACCGGCTGTCTTGCCGATAAAATCAGGGCCGCCGTTAGACAGGCTTGCAGAGCTAATCGTCCCACATCCCGATAGGACAGTGGCCACGATAACGGCCAACACGATTTTTCTCATTGCATTTTCCTTTGCTAAAAAAGTCATCTGAACAGAGCTGCTTTTTATTCTACCGTTGCCTCTTCCCACAGTTTTTCCCATTGCTGCGTATAATCCGCGACCACTTGCGGGCTATCGCGAACCACCAAAGCGTTTTCAGCATTTCTTTCCTCAGCGGCCTTGGTGTAATTGAAACTTCCAAGCTCAACGGCCTTATTGTCTATGACGATGAATTTGTCGTGCATGATTGCGTAGCGTCCATTGGCTCGGATCGGAATGTTATTTGCTTTAAGAATGCCAGCCAAATTCCCCCGGCCATTCTCCTGCCTTTCGTCCAGAACAACTCTAACGTCAACACCACGTTGGTGTGCTTTGATGAGTGCGTCTGCAATTGGCGAAGATGTGAAGGTATAAGCGGCAACGCGGATTGTTTTTTGCGCCTCACCAATGACCTTAACGATCAGGGCTGTAGCTCCTTGATGGGGAGAGAAGCTATCTTCGAGTGCCGCCTTAAGTATCGAATGATCTTCGGCGACTGGTACTGCGTGAAATTCGCTGGTTAAGTGTTGTGCTTCTGATATTTGATTTTGCGTCATATCCTTTGTGATAATATCCAGTACTTTTCTTGCGTCTTCGTCGCCCTGCGCTGCTGCGAGGTTTAACCACATATAGGACACAACATAATCTTTGGGCACGCCCTTGCCTTGGTAATAAGCACCCGCAAGAGCTGTCTGTCCCTTTTTATCACCTTGTTCGGCGGCTTTGCGAAACCATTTTATCCCTTCGGCGTAATCTTTCGGGACTTCCTTGCCTGTAAAATAATAACCACCAACAATGCGCTGCGCCTCGGCATATCCATGTTCTGCCGCTTTCCGAAACCACTTTAATGCCTCTCCTTCGTTTTTTTGCCCCCCTTTGCCTGACTGATACATAGTGGCAAGAGTGTACTCGGCAAGATTAAAACCTTGGTCGGCGGATTTACGAACCCACTTTACGGCTTCGCTTGGGTCTTTCTGCACACCCTGACCATTTATATAGGCGAGACCCAGTAGAATTTGTCCTCTTGCGTCTCCCTGTTCAACGGCCTTTTGATACCACCTGATGGCTTCCGCAATATCTTTCGGAACACCTATGCCTTCAGCGCATAGGCTTCCATAGACGGCCTCCCCCTGAGCAAATCCTTGTTCCGCCGCGTCTCGGATTAATTTTGCAGCTTTAGTCTCGTCTTTCTCGCCCATTTCGCCGTTGAGATATGAAACACCAACACGCCATTCAGATAGGGGCTCCCGCTGGTCGGCGGCCTTACGATACCAATTCATGGATACGGCAGCATTTTTGGGCAATCCAAAATCGCCGTCTTGGTAGGCCATTCCTAGCATGGCTTCGCCCTTAGGGTTTCCTTGCTCTGCCAAGTGAATAGCTTTTGCCAACAAGTCCGCGTCCCCTCCTTTGTCGTCGCCAGTTTGCATTTTGGGCGTTTGATCGGCAGGTTGTTCCTGAGCCCAATCAGGGACGGCTGGTGCCGTTTCTGCGACAGCGGGCGTAATGTAAAAATTTTGATACGAATTGGCGCAGATCATCAAACATGAAATCGCCGTAACCGTGATAAGTAAACGATAAGAAATCATTGGTGGCACTCCCGAACCAGAAACCGGACAACCAGCCAGAAGGGTGTCCGGCCCTCTGGTGGCACGGGAGTTAGTTAATCGTAACGAGACGATTGCGACGGCCTTTAGCCGTGAGGCCTGGACATCCAGAATTTTTGCTTGCGCAAAAACTCCGCCGCCGCCTCCCGAACCCAAAGGGTCGAAAGGCAGCGTTGGTGACGGCAACGCACAGTACCGCTCGTTACGAGGTAACTACACCCCGAAGGCAGGGACTTACCCGCCTCTGTTTGGCACATTGAAACAAAACAAGAACAAGGTCAACGGGAAAAATTGGGCGGTTTTTTTCGCGCCGCGCCGCGTGTGAGAGACGGCACCTGACGTATTTGTGGCGAGCGCAATTCAAGGGGTACCCCGGCACCCACCCCGGTCTTTTTGCCGCATGAGCAAGCCCAACATTTTTTTAGAATGTTCGGAGTGTTGGGAGGGGGAAACGGCGCGGGAGCAAAAAGACAGTGTGGCCAATAGCGCAATCTGGGAGATTTTTCTTATTTGTGGCTTCCCTTTTTCTGCGCTCATATGCCCGCAAACATCCCCTTACTGCTACCTATGTGTTACCTAGGCAGTTTTTTGAGAAAACAACAATACTAATAACGCATTGAAAAGATTGGTGGACCCGGCGAGATTCGAACTCGCAACCTATGCCTTCGGAGGGCAACGCTCTATCCAGTTGAGCTACGGATCCTTGGGGGAGCGGGGATCGGTTTGCCATAAATGGGGGGGGATTGCTACTTTTTCTTGCGTCCGTTTTCCTTTCTTGCATAAGAGCTTGTTGTGAAACAATCGCGCTGATTGGTAGCGCGGGGTTCTACCCCCGCGTGCTCTCCAAAAAATAAGCTGGGTGTTTGTGGAGCGCGCGCGGGGGTGGAACCCCGCGCTACCAGAACGGCGCTGTTATTTCATGACGAACCCTAAGGCGCGGGGTCAGCGTGTTGTTGATCTTTCGCGGTATTTGTTGGTCAGGGGATAGCGGCGGTCGCGGCTTAGGCTGCGGCGGGTGATTTTGACGCCGGGCGGGGATTGGCGTCTTTTGTATTCGGCTTTGTCGAGCATCGCCCAGACACGCGCCACCGTCGCCGTGTCATAGCCGCGATCCATAATCTCGCGCATGCCCATATCCTGCTCAATCAAACTTTCCAGAATGCCGTCGAGAATGTCATAGGGCGGGAGGCTGTCTTGATCTTTTTGATCCGGGCGCAATTCGGCGGTCGGGGCTTTGGTCAACACTGGGGCGGGAATCACAACGCCTGTCGGCCCCAGCGCCGAGGCCGGTTTATGCGCGTTGCGCCAGCGCGCGAGGTTATAGACTTCGGTTTTATAGACATCTTTAAGCACGGCAAAGCCGCCGCACATATCGCCGTATAATGTCGCATAGCCGACCGACATTTCCGATTTATTGCCGGTCGAAAGAACCATATGCCCGCTGGCGTTCGACAGAGCCATCAGGATCAAACCGCGGCAACGCGACTGAATGTTTTCGGAAACAATGCCTTGCAGTTTGTCTTTCAACGTAGGTGACAACGCGGCGTCGAAGGTTTTCATCGCCTCGGCGATCGGGATCGTGTCGAGTTTGCAGCCCAGAATTTGCGCCACGGCTTTCGCGTCTTGCGTGCTTTGCGTCGATGTATAGGGCGAGGGCAGCATCACGCACCAGACGCGATCCGCGCCTAATGCATCGACGGCTATGACGGCGGCCAGTGCGCTGTCAACGCCGCCGGAAAGGCCAAGGACGACGCCGGGGAAATCGTTTTTGTTCGCATAATCGCGCAGGCCGGTCATCAGGGCGTGGTAGATGGAAGGCTCATCTTCTACCCCTTTGAGGGGGTGGGGTGAGGGGGGAGGGTGAGGTTTATCATTCCCACGTTCCCCCTCACCCCGACCCTCTCCCCCCAAGAGGGGGGAGAGGGAGTCCGTGTCGGCTTTGGGGGTGTTTTTTTCTTTACTTGAAATATCGCCTTTATCCAATTGAATAACCGCGACTTTTTCTTCCCACGCCGGAAAGGCAAAAACAGATTTTCCTTTGGCGTTGAGGGCGAAAGAGGCGCCGTCGAAGACAAGCTCGTCCTGTCCGCCGAACTGGTTGAGATAGACGAGCGGCAGTTTGGTTTCCTTGACCCTGTCCTCGGCAAGCTTGCGGCGGGTTTGGGTTTTGCCGACCTCGAACGGGCTGCCGTTCGGGACGATCAGGATTTGCGCGTCCTGAAGACGTAAATGCGCGGCGCAGGCCGGGGTCCACATATCCTCGCAAATCATGACGCCCAATTTAACGCCGCGAAATAAAAGCGGGGAAGGCAAAGGCCCTGCCGTGAAAATGCGTTTTTCGTCGAAAGGGCCGTAATTGGGTAAATCGTATTTGAACGTTTTGGCGGCGATTTTCCCCCCGTCGAGCAGAACGGCGGCGTTGTATAATCTTCCGTTCTCGCGCCACGGCATGCCGATCAGTATTGCGGGGCCACCGTCCTGCGTTTCGACCGCCAGCCCTTCAACCGCCGTACGCAGACTGTTTTGAAAACTGGGTTTCAGCACCAGATCTTCAGCCGGATAGGCGCACAGATACATCTCGGTCGTGACCAGCAAATCCGCGCCCATCTTCGCAGCGCGCGCACGCGCATCGCGCAGTTTGGCAATGTTTCCGGAAATGTCGCCGACCGTCGGATTAAGCTGCGCAAAGGCGAAAGAAAGTTTGCCCTGCATCGACATCCGTTATGGTTGGCGGCGGCGCAGGGGAGCGTTGGCGCTGTCGACATCGGCTTGCATTTGCGCAATCTCGCCTTGCGCGCCCGAAGTGATCGACTGAATGACCATTTTTTGGTCGCTTTCCGCTTCGTTGCTGATGCAATTCATATAGTCTCGCGCGGCTGCGACATACGCGTTATGCTGATCCATCAGCGCATTCATGCCCTCGCCCGCAGTTTCAGGATTGGCGTTAATCACCGAAGTCGCCGGCGGCACAGGTTTTCTGCATTGCGTCGAATGCCACACGGTTTGGCCGTTTTCAAATACAAGATTTCCAGCAAACGCCGGAGCCGAGGCCAACAGGCAAAGCGACAACAAAATTCCAAAAGATTTACTCATGATTTTCTCCTGAGTTTTTTAGGGTGAGAAAACAACAGTATAGGCCGAGATTGAAAAGGATGCTAGGGGTAATGCGCATAGATCGTTCGGACACACAGGAACCCCATGAACGCCCCATCGGAAACAAGCCCCAGCAAAGTTCCAGAGGTAACGCTGGTTTTTTGGATCATCAAAATCGCCGCCACCACGCTTGGCGAGACGGGCGGCGATGCTGTGTCGATGTCGATGAAACTTGGGTATCTGGTCGGAACGGCGATTTTTGCGGCGGTTTTTGTTGTTGCCGTGATTGCCCAGATTAAAGCCAGAAAATTTCACCCCTTTCTTTACTGGACCACGATCATCGCGACAACGACCGTCGGAACGACGATGGCGGATTTTGCGGATCGTTCGCTGGGGATCGGCTATGCGGGGGGATCGGCGCTGCTGTTTTGCCTTTTGATGATGTCTTTGGCTGTTTGGCACCGGTCGCTCGGCTCGGTGTCCGTCGATTATATCGGTTCGCCAAAGGCCGAGATGTTTTATTGGGTGACGATCATGTTTTCCCAAACCTTGGGCACTGCGCTGGGCGACTGGACTGCCGATAGCGCCGGTTTCGGTTATTTGGGAAGCGCGGTCGTGTTCGGCGCTTTGCTGGCGTTTGTCGCCGTCGCCGCTTTCAAAACGCGCCTTTCGCGAACGCTGTTGTTCTGGGCCGCTTTCATCCTGACGCGCCCCCTTGGCGCCGTGGTGGGCGATTTTCTCGACAAGCCTGTGACATCGGGCGGGCTGGCTCTAAGCCGCTATACCGCCTCGGCCTTGCTTTTGACGTTTATTGTTGCATGCCTTCTGATATTCAAGCAAAAGGCTGGGAAGCAACACTGAAGATTCGCGATCAAGCCGAGGGCGCCTCCCTCTCCCCCCTCTTGGGGGGAGAGGGTCGGGGTGAGGGGGAGGTTGGGGTATAATCCCCTAGTACCCCCTCACCCAAACCCTCTCCCCCAAGGGGGAGAGGGAATCTCGACGGTTTTGCTGCGCTATTTGATTCCCTTATTTCCTCGCGCCGACTTAACGACAAGGACAAACATGATCCCTCGCTATTCACGCCCTGAAATGACCGCTATATGGACGGCGGAAAACCGTTTTCGCATCTGGTTCGAGATCGAGGCGCACGTAGGCGACGCTTTGGCGGCGTTGGGAGTTATTCCGGCCTCTGCGGCAAAAAATGTCTGGAAAAAGGGCAAATGGGAGATCGCGCGCATTGACGAGATCGAACAAACCACGCGTCACGACGTGCTGGCTTTTCTGACCAATCTTGCCGAGCATATAGGCCCCGACGCGCGTTTCGTGCATCAGGGCATGACGTCGAGCGATGTGCTGGACACCGCGTTTTCCGTGCAATTAAAGCAATCCTGCGATTTATTGTTGAAAGGGCTGGATCATGTTCTGGCCGCTTTGAAAAAGCGGGTCGAGGAAAATCTGGACGTCGTCACAATCGGACGCAGCCACGGGATCCACGCCGAGCCGACCAGTTTCGGCCTGAAACTCGCGACGCATTACGCCGCCTTTGCCCGCGGCAGAAAACGCATGGAAGCCGCGCGGGATGATGTCGCGACCTGCGCGATATCCGGCCCTGTCGGCACATTCGCCACGATCGATCCGCGGGTCGAAGCGCATGTCGCCAAAAAACTCGGCCTGAAGATCGAGCCGATTTCAACGCAAGTCATCCCGCGCGACCGGCATGCGATGTTCTTCGCCACGCTCGGCGTCCTCGCCTCCTCGATCGAAAATTTCGCGATCGAGATGCGGCATCTACAGCGCAGCGAAGTGCGCGAGGCGGAAGAACCTTTCGCCAAAGGCCAAAAGGGATCGAGCGCGATGCCGCACAAGCGCAATCCCGTTCTGGCCGAAAACCTGACCGGCCTCGCCCGCATCGTCCGCGCGTCGGTCACACCGGCTTTGGAAAACGTCGCGCTGTGGCACGAACGCGATATTTCGCATTCCTCCGTCGAACGCGTGTTCGCCCCCGACGCGACGATTGCGCTGGATTTCGCCCTGTCGCGATTGGCGGGGTTAATCGGCGGCATGACCGTTTACCGCGAACGCATCGCGGAAAATCTCAATTCCCTCGGCGGCTTGCATTTTTCGCAGCGCGTCCTTCTGGCCTTGACGCAAGCCGGGGTCAGCCGCGAGGACGCCTATCGCCTCGTGCAATCGAACGCGATGGAAGTCTGGCATGCCCTGCAGGCAGGCAAGAAAGTCAGTTTCAAGGACAAGCTTTTGTCCGACGCGGCGGTGGCAAAACATCTAACGCCCAAAACCCTTGGCGCGTGCTTCGACGAGCGGTTTTATATTCGTCATGCGAAGAAGATCTGGAAGCGGGTGTTGGCGGCGGGGTAACCCTGATCGCCCAGCCTTCGCCAGAAAAACGATTACACGGCGCAGGTCGCCATAAGGAAGGGGCGGCTATCCAAATACATGCGTGAGCCAGCCCCAATCGAGGTCTGAAGGGCGATCTATGAAGTGCTGCGGATTGTTGGCGACGCGCTCCAGATAGCTATAGGCAAAGGGCCACGCGTCGAGCGGCTCGTCCCATAATTTTTCCGTAACGATTATTCTCATGTCTCGGGTAAGCTGCAGGGCATAGGCCAGCTTTGGCCTGTCGTCATAAACGGCGCAATCGAAGCTGTAGCTCTGCCACGGACTTTCCAACCGCGCTTTCCAAATTTCCCTATAGGGAAATCTGTCTTTATTTTTCTCCAGAGCCTGATTGCAAACGCTCAGATAGCGCCCGAATAGGCGTTCATACTCATCGGCGGTCGCGAGGTTTTTTACAGACGATCCCATAAGCCCCCCTTCGCTCTACTAGATACACGTTTTAGGGGGCGCCATATTGACTTTTGTAAAGTCCGTTCTCTCGACCCGATGAATGGGAAAAACCCGTTAACCATAAATAGGGAATCGATCCAACAATTCTCGATTTCCTGCGCCAAACGCGCGAATCTTTGACAAACGTCAAAATATTATTGCGGGATTGCGGTACATAAAAATATGGGATACGTTAAGTTGTGTAGAGATTCGCTACACGTCCAAAAAAATTCTCGCGTCGTCTAAACTCTCTCTCGGTTAAGCGTTTTTGTCTCTGTCACGAGTCGGGATCGCTCCAACTATTTTTCGGAATGTCAAAAGGAGAACTCAAATGAAAAAATTTTGCTTCTTGTCAAAAGGCCTGATCGCCGTCGCAATTACTGGAATGCTTGCCGCTTGCGGCGACCAGCGCGCGGTTTTGCTTCCCCTTCAATATCCAGACGGATCGCAAGTGACGACGTCGTACGGCGATCCGGTCATGGCGGGTTACCAAACCTACGGATCGGCCACGCACGCAAACGCGACCGCGCTTTACGAGCAAGCCAGACCGGCGACCTGCGCGACCTGCGCCAAACTTGGCGCCGTCGTGACGGAACCGAGCGACCTGCGCCAGATAACAGGATTTGTGGGCGCGTCGACTGTCGGCGCGGGCGCGATTATGGTCGGCGCGGGCACGATGGATTACGGCGACGCGGCCGAACGGGGCAAGCTGGCGGACAATATGAATGTGAACAACGGAAGCGCCTCGAACAGCACGAGCAGTAATTCAAACAAAAGCGTGAATAACAACGCGAACAGCAATTGGAACAGCAACTCGAATAGGAACGCGAATAGCAATCAGAACAGCAACGCAAACGAAAATGCGAACAGCACCTATTCGGAAAACAAGGTTGTGTATGACAGGCCATCCTATGAATGAGCCTTGTCGGGTGTGCGGAAGCTTGAAACAAGACCAAAGTTTGGTTGGGACGCAATAAGGTGCCTATGAGAGATCTTTTTAAAAGAAAGGAAATTCCCATGCTTCATCTGCGGCAAGATAGGGGTGAGCTAAAGGATGGGATTGAATTTTTAGGCATACCCAACGCGCCGTTCCAAAGCTTGCGCCCCTCTGGCGACATAAGCGGCCTTTCAGCGGAACGCTCGTTTTTTGTTCTGCCCAAAAGCGAAACCGTCATCGCCGAAAGGGAAATCTGTCGGCAACGAAGCCGCGCGCCGCAGGAAGCCGTGAGTTTTGCGCCCGCGTTCGTGCCGCCTTTACCGCGTGCGACATCCCCGCTGAAGCAACCGCGTAAATATTTTTCGCGCATGACAGGCCAATTTGAAAATCATGTGTCGGAAGTCATGAACCAATTCTGGAATTACATTTGCACCTATGAATTCTGGCTGGGATTCGCTTTTGGCCTTGTGACGCGAATCATGACGCAATTCGCTATCCTAAGCGCTTTTCCTTCACGGCAGGCAAACGCCACAATCCCAAGCTTTCTTGCCTGCGCCGCGGCCGGCATGATCGCCGCGATTGTCACATATCTTGTGCGCACGGGCTACCGCAATGCCAAGCTGCAGCAAGGCGGGGCAAAAGGGACATACTGGGGCAGACATCTTTTCGAATACGCCCTGTTCGGTCTATCCGGCGGCGTTCTGGGCGGTTGCGTCACCAATGCCGGTGCGATTATGGCAAGATCCGGCAATTTTGCGATTGGCGCGGCCTTGGGCATAGCCATAGGGATCTATCGCGCAACCGGAAAAGGCGCGCGCGTCCGTCAAGCTAATATGGATTGGGGAAATCTGGCGTTCCAAAGCGTGCTTTTCGGCGCGGTCGGCGGCGTTCTGGGCGTCGTTTCCGCTGATCTTTTAAGCTCCCACGTTTCCGTCGCCGCGTCGGTGCCGGTGGGCGGGGCGGGATCTGTGGTCTATCTGCAGCCGTCGGATGCGCATGCGCAGGGTTATTACTATGGAAATCCCTGCGATACATGCGGCGCTCCGCCGCCGCCGCCTGTTCTCGTTCAGCCTCAACCCATATATATTCAGCCAGCGCCCGTCGTGGTGCAGGAGGTCGTGCATCCTGTCCAGCTGCATCACATTGCGCATCATCATGTTCATCATCACAAGGCTGCGTGCGCGCCGCCGCCTGCCGAGGCCTATCATTATAAATTGTGCTATCCCGCCAAGCACGTCAAGCATATCAGGCATCATGTGCATCATGTGCATCACAAGGCGCCGCCGCCGGTTGTCGAGCAGGTCATTATTCAACCGGCGACGCTTCCGCCGCCTGTCGTCGTTCAACCCCACGTCGTGCCGTTGTCGCAGCCGCACTATAACCCGTGCGATATGGGACGTTGCGCCGACCCGCGTTGCGGCGACACAAGCCAGATTTATATCAAAGAGCAGTTTCGCAGTGCGCGTTACGTCGAGCGGGTGAACTTCAACAGCTCCGGAGAAGCGAAATCGGTCACGCTGGAGCCTAGCGATATTCCCGCCTCCAAGCCCTATTACGAAGTTTGGCATGATCACGGCGTGGCCTCCAATGCCGCGCAGAATGCTTCCGTTGCGTCAAATTCAGCGACAGATGCGACCAAGGTTTCGCTGGTCGTCCCCCTCGCGGATCGCACATTGGCCTTGGCGGGAGCGAAGTCGGTATCCGCATAATCCCCTGTAAAAAGAGGGGGGGTACGCTTATCGTCCATCGGCTCCTGAAAACTCCGGTCATTCTTGAACTGCCGCCAAGCGGCAGAAAGCGAAACACGGTTGATCTATCCGTGAATCGGTCGCTTGCTAGGATCGCGTGATTAAATAAGCGAATTTGTTTGATCGCAGGTTTTCAAAAGGAGTTTTTTGCTGTTTGCCCGATTTCTTGTTATCGTTCGCTTTCCGCGCATCTGCAAGAAAGGGATGTTATGGTTCTCGCCACTGTCCTCGGCTTTCCCCGCATCGGCAAGCAACGCGAACTGAAAACAGCGTTGGAGAGATACTGGAAAGGCAAAATCGGCGAAAGCGATTTGCGGAACGCAGCCGCAGACCTGCGCGCCGAGCATTGGCGGCAGCAAAAAGCGGCAGGGCTTGACGTCGTTCCCACGGGCGATTTTTCTTTCTATGACCAAATGCTGGATATGACGGCGCTGCTTGGTGCGATCCCGCCGCGTTACGGCTGGACGGGCGAGGGCGTCGATCTTGCGACCTTTTTCGCGATGGCGCGCGGCGCACAACGTGAAGGCGTTGACGTGCAAGCGATGGAAATGACCAAATGGTTCGACACCAATTACCATTACATCGTTCCCGAATTCGCCCACGATCAAAAATTTAAAATCAGTTCGACCAAACCCGTCGACGAATTTCTTGAAGCGCGACGGCTGGGCTTTAACGCGCGTCCGGTTTTGATTGGGCCAATCACCTATCTTTTATTGGGCAAGAAAGAGGGCGGGGGCAATCTGGCTTTGCTCGACACTATTTTGCCCGCCTATGCCGAAATTCTGCAAAAGCTGGAACAAGCGGGCGCGGCGTGGATTCAGCTTGACGAACCGGCTCTTGTCCTCGACCTCGACGCCGCCGCGCGCGCCGCTTATGCCAAAGCCTATGCATATTTGCGGCAAGCGACGAAGGCGAAATTGTTCGTCGCGACTTATTTCGGCGCGTTGGGCGATAATCTTGATGCGGCGCTTGCCCTGCCTGTCGACGCGCTGCATCTTGATCTTGTTCGCGCACCGCAGCAGTTGGATAGTGCGCTAGATCGTGCGCCGACGTCGCTCACGCTTTCGCTCGGCGTCGTTGACGGGCGCAATGTCTGGCGCAACGATCTCGGCGCTTCGCTGCGCTTGCTGGAAACAGCCGCCGCAAGGATTGGAAAAGATCGCGTCTGGGTTAGCGCTTCCTGCTCGCTGCTTCATGCGCCTTATGATCTCGATCTTGAAACGACGCTTGATCCGGAAATAAAGAACTGGCTTGCTTTCGCGCAGCAAAAACTGGGGGAAATCACGACGCTAACGCGCGGCCTTAACGAAGGTCGCGGCGCGATCGCGGACGCGCTCGATGCCAGCGATGCCGCCGTCAAATCCCGCGCTAATTCCCCGCGCATCCACAATCCCGCCGTCGCCGCACGGTTGATCGAACAACCGCTTGCAAGCGCAGGCCGCAAATCGCCGTTTGCAACGCGTAGCGCATTGCAAAAGAAACGTTTGGGCTTGCCGCTTTTTCCGACCACCACGATCGGCTCTTTCCCGCAAACCGCCGAGGTGCGCAAGCATCGCGCCGACTTCAAAAACGGCAAAGTAACGCCGGAAGCCTATGACGCTTTTCTGAAAGCCGAGACGCAGAAAGTCATTCGCTTTCAGGAAGACATCGGCCTCGACGTTCTGGTGCACGGCGAGTTCGAGCGCAGCGATATGGTGGAATATTTCGGCGAGCAGTTTTCCGGCTTCGCCTTTACCCAAAACGGATGGGTGCAATCCTACGGCTCGCGCTGCGTTAAGCCGCCGATCATCTATGGCGACGTCGCGCGTCCCCGGCCGATAACGGTTTCGTGGTCGCGCTTTGCGCAAAGCCTGACGGAAAAGCCCGTCAAAGGCATGTTGACGGGGCCTGTGACGATTTTGCAGTGGTCTTTCGTGCGCGACGATCAGCCGCGATCCGTCACCGCGCATCAGATCGCCTTGGCGTTGCAGGACGAGGTATTGGATTTGGAAAAAGCCGGTATCCGCATCATTCAAATCGACGAACCGGCTTTCCGCGAGGGATTACCTTTACGCCGCGCCGAATGGCAAGCCTATCTGACTTGGGCGGCGCAGGCTTTCCGGCTGGCTTCGACCGGCCTCAAAGACGACACGCAGATTCAAACCCACATGTGCTATGCCGAGTTCAACGACATCATCGCCGCCATCGCCAGCCTCGATGCCGACGTGATTTTGATCGAGACCAGCCGTTCGCAAAGGAAACTGCTTGAGATTTTCACCGCTTTCAAATACCCGAACGAAATCGGCCCGGGCGTCTATGACATTCACAGCCCGCGCGTGCCGAGCGAAGAGGAAATGATTGCCCTGCTCGAAAAAGCCAGCACCCGCATCGCGCCCGCGCAGTTATGGGTCAACCCCGATTGCGGCCTTAAAACCAGAGAGTGGCCGGAGACGAAAGCGTCGCTGGAGAAAATGGTCGCGGCGGCGAGGAGGATGAGGGAGCGGCATGCAGGGAAGTAAGGAGCGAAAGTTGCCGTCATTTCCGCGAAAGCGGGAATCCATCGCGAGCGATAGCGAGCATAAGAGTCAAACGGCGTTTCCGTTTGAACCGCCGTTTGACTCTTATGCCGCGCAGACGCGCGGCGATGGATTCCCGCTTTCGCGGGAATGACGAATACCTTTAATGTTTCATCTCATGCCCCACACCTTCACCCCCTCCGCCCTTACCTTTAGCCTCGAAGTCTTCCCCCCCAAAACACCGGAAGGCCTTGATCATCTGTTGCACACCGTCGATGCCTATGCCGCGTTGAAACCTTCGACGATTACGGTGACGTTCGGCACGGGCGGGGCGGCTACGGCGCTTTATTCGCGGGGGGTTATTCATGCCTTGTCCGCGCGCGTGCCTGTTCCCCTTGCCGCGCATTTGACCTGCGCGGGGCGCAGCCGCGCCGAGATCGACTCCATTCTCGATGATTTCTACGCCGACGGCGTGCGGCATATCGTGGCGCTGCGCGGCGATATGCTGCAGCAAAACGCGCTGCCGAACGGCGCGGCTTACAGGCCGATTCCCGAAGGCTATGCCACCACGCCCGAATTCATCGCCGCCGTGCGCGCGCATCATCCCGCCTTCAAAATTTCCGTCGCCGGTTATCCGGAAACGCATCCGGAATCGCCCTCGGTCGCTTTCGATATCGATCATTTGAAACGCAAAATCGACGCGGGCGCCGATAACGTGCTGACGCAATTCTTTTTCGACCCCGACGTGTTTTTGCGCTGGCGCGATCTTGTGGTGGCGCGCGGTATCACGGCTTCGCTGACGCCCGGCTTGCTGCCGATCCTGAGCTTTCCCAAGATGTTGACGCTTGCCCAAAAGTGCAACGCGCATGTGCCACCGTTCCTCTATGCGATGTTCAAAGATGTCGATCCCGACAGCATCGATCACAAATTGCTGGCGATGAACGTTTTGTCGCATCAAATCACGCGGCTGATCGACAACGGCGTCGAGGATTTCCATTTCTACACGATGAACGATACGCTGCTGACGCGGCATATCTGCACATGGATGCGCGCGGGGTTTTGATGTTATTTTGCAAAACGGCGCGGATAACCCCTCTCCGCCCGCTCTTGCGGGGGGAGAGGGGAGGGACAGAACGAGGAACTTGCGCAATAGAACGAA
This sequence comes from Alphaproteobacteria bacterium, assembly GCA_031291395.1. Taxonomy (GTDB): domain Bacteria; phylum Pseudomonadota; class Alphaproteobacteria; order UBA9219; family UBA9219; genus CAIXLI01. The sequence goes on from JARLJD010000117.1 coordinate 18,019, forward strand.
AGGGGTGAGGTGGGGCGCGGAGATTATTCACACCTTCAACCACCCACCTCACCCCATCCCACGTTTTGCTCTTTCGGAAACGTCTGTCTCCCCCCTCTCCCCCCGCAAGAGCGGGCGGAGAGGGGTTACGACCGCCAATTCTCGTGCCCATGATTTTTGAAGTTATGTTATTTTTTCATTTTGCCAGCTTGTTTTAGCATCAAATATTTGATTAACCCTGCCTCTGCGCCGTGCAATAGTCAGGGCATGAACTGATCATAGTCCCGAGTTGAGCTAACGCATGCTGCTTTCAGAATTGACCCTCCTTCCTTTCACCGGCGCCGATGTTGACATATCCGGAATAACCGAGGATTCGCGCAAGGTGAAATCCGGCTTTTTGTTCATCGCCACGCCCGGCGTGAAACTGGACGGACGCGCTTTTATCGGCGACGCGATCGGCAAGGGCGCGGTTGCGGTTTTGCTGCCGGAGGGATCGCAAACCTGCGCCTCCGTCACGACGATCACAACGCCCGATATCCGCAAGGCGACCTCCGCGCTGGCGGCGGCGTTTCATCCGCGCCAGCCGGAAACCCTCGTCGCCGTGACCGGCACCAGCGGCAAGACATCCACCGCGCAGTTCGCGCGCGAGATTTGGCAGGCTTTGGGGCATCAATCCGCCAGCATCGGCACGCTGGGGCTGGTGACGGGGGCGGGGACGCATTACGGTTCGCTGACCACGCCCGACGCGATTACGTTGCATCACTTGCTGGACGATTGCGCGGGGCAAGGCATCACGCATGTTGCGATGGAGGCTTCCAGCCACGGCATCGAATTGGGGCGGCTCGATCAGGCGCGGTTGAAGGCGGGCGCGTTCACCAATCTGTCGCGCGACCATTTGGATTATCACGAAACGCTGGAAGCCTATTTTGCCGCCAAAACGCGGTTGTTCTCCACACTTTTGCCGCAAGGCGCGGCGGCGGTTTTGAATGCCGATGTGCCGCAATTTTCCGTTCTGTCCGACATCGCGCGCCAACGCGGATTAAAGATTGTTTCCTATGGAAAGAACGCCGCCGATCTGCGTTTGATCGAGGCGACGCCTTGTTCGGGGGGGCAAATTTTGAGGCTTGAGATTTTCAGAAAATCTGTCGAGGTTTTACTGCCCGTCAGCGGAGACTTTCAGGCTTGGAACGCTTTATGCGCCGCCGGACTTGTGATCGGCAGCGGCAGTCCCGCCGAGGCCGCGATCGAAGCTTTGGCCAAAGTTTCCGGCGTGCCCGGGCGGTTGCAATTCATCGGCCTATCGCAAAAAGGCGGCGAAGTTTACGTCGATTACGCGCACAAGCCCGATGCTTTGGAAAACGTCCTGCGCGCTTTGCGCGCGCATGTCGCAGCGCATGAGGGGGCGAGATTGGGCGTCGTCTTCGGCTGCGGCGGCAACCGCGACAGGGGCAAAAGGCCGATCATGGGCGACATCGCTCAGAGGCAGGCCGATTGGGTGATCGTTACCGACGACAATCCGCGCAACGAACAACCCGCCGACATTCGCGCCGAAATTCTGGCCGGATGCGCCGATAAATCCAACGTGAAGGAGATCGGCGACCGCGCCGAAGCGATCGCCGCAGGCATTAACCGGCTGAACGCCCACGATGTCGTGGTCATCGCTGGCAAGGGTCATGAGCCCGGGCAAATTGTCGGCGATAAGGTGCTGCCGTTTGACGATGCGGAGGAGGCGAGGAGGGTTTTGGGGATCTTGCAAAAGGATATCAAATATGGTATATAATACGCCGAGCGGCTGGGTTGTCGGTTATGGCGACGATAGGGTTGAAAAAGAGGTCAATAAACTGGCCGACGATGTACACGCCGATTTGTTACACGTCACCGACATGATCGAACACTATGGGCTTGAGAATGTCCACGCGCCTTTCGTTAAACATCTGCGCGGCAAATTGTGGGAAATACGTGTGCGCGGACGCGACGGAATCGCAAGAGCCGCCTATGTTGCCGCCAGCGGCAAGCGCGTTGTTATTCTTCATGTCTTCGTTAAAAAGACGCAGAAAACACCGGAAGAGATTATTGATCTTGCAATAAAAAGAGGAAAGGAGCTCGGATACATATGAAAACAGTTCGCGAATCAAGCAAGGAATGGATGAAGAATCCGAAATTCCGCGAGGCATACGACGCGCTGGAGCCGGAATATGCTATGGCTTCGGCGATTATCGAAGCTCGCATCAAATCCAAACTGAGTCAGGCGCAATTGGCGCGGCGCATGAAGACGACGCAACCCATGATCGCGCGTATGGAAAGCGGGCGGCAACCGCCGAGTACGGCGACGCTGCTTAAATTGGCTAAGGCTACGGGAACGCGGCTGCAAATTCGATTCGTAGAGGCATAAATCTGATGATCAATCCCCTTTGGTTGGCTGAAGATGTCGTTCGCGCGGTGCGCGGGCGGTGTTTGCATGAACAGAGCTGGACGGCGCAAGGCGTGTCGATCGACAGCCGCACGACGGCGGCAGGCGATTTGTTCATCGCCCTGCAAGGCCCCGCGCATGACGGGCACGACCACGTCGCCGCCGCTTTCGCGGCAGGAGCCGCAGCGGCTTTGGTGGCGCGGCAGCCTTCGCAAACGCCGCCCGACGCGCCTTTGGTGTTTGTCGAAGACACGTTTGCGGCGTTGCACGAACTTGGCCGCGCAGGGCGCGACCGGGCGCAGGGAAAAATTATCGCCGTGACCGGCTCGGTCGGCAAAACCAGCACCAAGGAAATGCTGCGTTTGGCTTTAAGCGCGGTAGGGAAAACCCATGCCAACGCGGGCAGTTTCAACAATCATTGGGGCTTGCCCCTGACTTTGGCGCGTATGCCGGCAGACGCCGATTACGGCATTCTTGAAATGGGCATGAATCATGTCGGCGAACTGGCGGCGCTGTCGAAGCTCGCGCGTCCCGACATCGCGCTTGTCACAACGATCGAAGCGGCGCATCTGGAGTTTTTCGCGAACGTCGAAGCGATAGCCGACGCCAAGGCCGAGATTTTCGAAGGCCTCGGCGATGGGGGCATCGCGGTTTTGAATCGCAGCAACCCGCATTTCGCGCGGCTTGCCGCGGCGGCGAAAAACCGCGGCGTTAAAACGATCATGTCCTTTGCCCGCGAAGGCAAGGCCGACGCCGTTTTGATCGACTGCGCTTTGACGGGCGAGAGCAGCGCCGTTAACGCCGCGATTGCCGGAAAAAACATCTCCTACACGATCGGCGCGCCCGGGATGCATACGGTGCAAAATTCCTTGGGCGCGTTGCTGACCGCTTTTGCCGCCAGCGGCAAAGTTCAGGAATGCGCCGCGGCCTTGGCGCACTATAAACCGCCCAAAGGCCGTGGCGTCGCGCAGAGCGTGGGTTTGCAAGACGGCTCAAACTTTACCCTCATCGACGACAGCTATAACGCCGCCAGCCCCGCCGCGGTGCGTGCGTCGATCGGCGTGTTGGCGGCAATTTCCCCGACGCACCAAGGCCGACGCATAATGGTATTAGGTGATATGCGCGAATTGGGGATAACCTCGCCCGCGCTGCATGCCGACCTTGCGCCGGACATTGTTGAGGCCAAAATCGACATCGTTTTCTGTTGCGGCGAGATGATGCGTTATTTATACGACGCCCTGCCCGCGGAAAGGCGCGGTGCCTTTGCTCCGGACAGCGAAGCCCTGGCCCCCTTTGTCGCCGCCGCCGCCCGTGCCGACGATGTGGTCGCGGTCAAGGGATCGAAAAGTATGGAAATGGGGCAGGTGATCGAGGCGCTGAAAATTCATTCAGAAGGCGCCGTCATTCCGGAAAATTTTGCGTCTATGCGGTAGAAAGGGAGTCGAGACAGGATGTTGGGGGCGCAAAATTTATCCGGAATCCCATTTGGCTTCTTTCTTGCTCGGAAAAAGAAAGAAACCAAATGGGATTCCGGATAAATTTTATTGCGCGCCAGAAACATTGTTTCTTGCTTCCAAGATTTGTATGGGCGCGCAATAAAATTTTCCGGAATGACGGCGCTTTTCGGGTTTTCAAAAAAAACGGGATATATCCGTTAAACAGATTCACTTCCTATACAGGCTCTTCATGCTCTTCCATCTCCTCTCTCCCTTCGCGCACAACTTCATCCTGTTCAACCTGTTCCGTTACATCACGTTTCGGACGGGGTGCGCTATGGCGACGTCGCTTTTGATCTGTTTTATCTTTGGCTCCGCGATTATCCGCTGGCTGAAGGAAAGACAGGGCGACGGGCAGCCGATCCGCGACGACGGGCCTGAATCGCACCTCAAGAAAAAAGGCACGCCGACGATGGGCGGGCTAATGATTCTGATTTCGGTGATCGCCAGCACCTTGTTATGGGCGGATTTGTCCAATCTTTACACCTGGGCGGTTTTATTCGTCACCGTCGGCTTCGGCCTTGTCGGCTTTGTCGACGATTACCGCAAACTGACGCGTCGTTCCAGCGACGGCGTGCCCGGGCGCGTGCGGCTTGCGATACAGGTTATCATCGCAGCCCTTGCCGTTTTCGCCATCACCAGCGTCGCGCCGCCCTTGACCGCGAACGGACTCGCGATCCCCTTTGTCAAAGATTATTTGCTGCAACTCGGCGTGTTTTTCGTTCCTTTCGCCGTCTTTGTCATCGTCGGCGCGAGCAATGCCGTCAATCTGACCGACGGTCTGGACGGCTTGGCGACGGTGCCCGTCATCATCGCGGCTTTGTGCTTTATCATCATTACCTATCTGGTTGGGAATCTGGTGTTCGCCAATTATCTGCAAATCCAGCATGTGCAAGGGGCAGGGGAGTTATCTGTCTTCTGCGGCGCGTTGGTCGGCGCGTGCCTCGGCTTTTTGTGGTTCAACGCGCCGCCCGCGCAAGTGTTCATGGGCGATACGGGATCGCTGGCTTTGGGCAGCGCTTTGGGAACGATCTCGGTGATCGTCAAACATGAACTGGTTCTGGCGATCATCGGCGGTTTGTTCGTCATGGAAACCTTGTCGGTCGTGATTCAGGTCGCCTCGTTCAAACTGACCGGAAAGCGCGTGTTTCGTATGGCCCCCATCCACCACCATTTCGAAAAACTCGGCTGGTCGGAGCCGACGGTTGTCATACGGTTTTGGATCATCGCGTGCATTTTGGGTCTGGTGGGGCTTTCGACGTTGAAGTTGAGGTGACGTCATGCAAATTTTAGAAATGCAACAGAGCGATCTTGAATCGGTAACATCTCTTGCTGCCCAGTTGGGATATCCCGACAGTCTGGAAACCATAAAAGCGAGGTTCGCTGCGATTGGTAAGGCAGAAGGACATAGGCTATGGGTTGCAAGATTGCCTGACAGGGGAGTTGTTGGGTGGATACACGTCAATCGTACAAATCAGTGGTTGATCGAAGATCCTGTTGCGGAGGTTTGCTCTATAATTGTTTCTGATTCCTATCGGCGCGAAGGCGTCGGCGCCGCGCTTCTCAAGAAGGCTGAGGACTGGGCGACAGAGAACGGCCTCGGCATAAAACTGTATACGAACGCAAAAAGAGAGAAAGCTCACCGTTTTTATGAACATTCAGGCTTCACGTTGAAAAAAGTATCGCATGTTTATATAAAAGCGGCTCTGAAAGAATGAGCGCATTGATCGTTCAAACAAGAATCGAACGCTGGCCAATCGCAAGCGTGTTTGCGATCAGCCGCGGCGCGAAAACTGAAGCCGTTGTGGTTGTCGCGGAAATCAGCGACGGGAAATACACGGGGCGCGGCGAATGCGTGCCTTATGCGCGTTATGGGGAAAGCGTAGAGAGCGTCGTTTCCCTGATTGAAGTCTGGGCGGGAACCGATCAGACGGATTTGCAGCACACGCTTCCCGCAGGCGCGGCGCGCAATGCGCTGGATTGCGCTTTGTGGGATTTGAGGGCGAAACAAACCGGACGCCCCGTCTATGAACTGGCGGGGCTTGGAAAGCCGACACCTTTGACTGCCTCTTATACCCTATCGCTCGATGCGCCGGATAAAATGGCCGAGGCGGCGCTGGGGCATGCCTTGATGCCGCTGCTTAAAATCAAACTGGGGCGCGAAGGCGATGCTGCGCGCATCAAGGCCATTCGCCGCGCCGCGCCGAACGCGCGGTTGATTGTTGACGCCAATGAAGGCTGGACGGCGGAAAATATTTCAGAAAACCTTGCCGCCTGCAAAAATTGCGGCGTCGAACTGGTCGAACAGCCTTTACCGGCAAACGATGACGCGGCTTTGGCCGCCATCCCCCACCTCTTGCCTATTTGCGCCGACGAAAGCGCCTTTGACCGCGCTTCGCTGGCCTCCCTTGTCGGAAAATACGATGCGGTCAACATCAAGCTCGACAAAACCGGCGGATTGACCGAGGCTTTGGCAACCATAGCGCAAGCGCGGCAAAGGGGATTTGGTCTTATGGTCGGCTGTATGGTATCAACCTCGCTGTCGATCGCTCCGGCCTTTCTAGCGGCGCAGCAAGCGGATTTTGCCGATCTCGACGGGCCGTTTTTGCTGGCTCAAGACCGCGGTGGCGGGCTGTGTTACAAAGACGGCTTGATTTACCCGCCGACGGCGGATTTATGGGGGTAAATTCGGTGACATCTTCTTTCATCTTCGAACGCTACGCTTTCGACTCTGCTACAGGCGTTCTGCATCTGCATTACCGCTACGACGGCGGCGCGCATTTTGAAGAACGGATAACATTCCCGTCCCCCGTTCCCGATCTGCCTTCCGATCGCCTTGCCGCGCTTGACCGCGCGTTTCGCCTGATTTTTTTGTTGGCGGGAGTCAGTTATTACAAGGCCTTTGTGCCGCGGGATTTAATTTGCGAGGCTTTTCCGCTTGATAAAGCTGCGGCGGATTTTGTCGCGCGGGTTTACCGCAACGGTTTGGGGGAATTCGCTTGGCGTAACCGGATCGACCTTTCCGATAAAATCAATTTTGCCGTATCCGACGCGCCCGAGTCTCCATCCGCGCCTTTGTCCCTTCCCCGCCGTTTGCTGGTTCCTGTCGGCGGCGGCAAGGATTCCATTGTCAGCCTTGAACTGCTGAAACAGGCGGGTTTTCCCGTCACGCTTTACGCGCAGGGCAAAGCGGCGGACGATATCGCTGCGCCGATCCAAGCGACGATCGCGGCTTCCGGCTTGCCTGCGCTGAAAGTCGGACGCGTTTTATCGGAGGCGCTTTTGGAATTGAACAAGGCTGGAGCCTTGAACGGGCATGTGCCGATCACGGCTATTCTCAGCAGTATCACGATAGCCTGCGCCATTCTGTACGGCTTCGACACAATCGTTTTGTCGAACGAACGGTCGGCCAGCGCGCCAAATCTGATTATCGGCGGGACTGAGATCAACCACCAATACAGCAAATCGCTGGCGTTCGAGGCCGATTTATCGGCCTATATCGCCGCGCATATCGCGCCGGACTTGCGTTATTTTTCCCTTCTGCGCCCGTTGACCGAGGCCGCCATTGCCCGTCGGTTCGCGAAGGCAGAAAAATATCACGCGATTTTCCGAAGCTGCAACACCGCCTTTCGTCAGGATGAAAAACGGCGCGGCACAAACTGGTGCTGCGATTGCCCGAAATGCCGCTTTGTTTTTCTCGCGCTCGCGCCTTTTATGGATAAACGGCATTTGATCGGGATTTTCGGCAAGAATATGCTGGACGACGAAACGCAAAAACAAGGCTTTGCCGAACTCTGTGGCCTTGCCGCGCATAAACCCTTCGAATGCGTGGGCGAGATCGAGGAAAGCGCATTGTTGCTGGAAAAACTGCGGCGAAGCGCAGCGTGGCAAAGTGATTGCGTCGTACAGGAACTGGGCGATAAGCTTGCCGCCGCGTCGAATGACTTTGACGCGCGTTTTTCCGCTTTATTTGTGCCGCATTCCGAACATCGGGTTCCGGAGGAATTTTTAAGGTTGCTTCATGCGTATCTCTGATCTTGAAAACAAGAAAATCGTTATCTGGGGCGTGGGGCGCGAGGGCAGGGCGGCTGCGGGATTTATTCGGCGGCGATTTCCCGATCAAAAATTCACCTTCATTGACGAGAACCCCTGTGTTGATGCGGATTTTCTTGCGGCGGGCGACCGCGTCCTGCATGAGGCGGCGCAAATCGCGGACGCGTTGAATGCCGCCGATGTCATCATTAAATCGCCGGGGGTCAGCCTTTATCATCCTTTGCTGCGCGATAAAAAACCGACCTCGCTGCTCAATCTGTGGCTGGCGGAGCCGCATGCGGCCAAGATCCTTTGCGTGACCGGCACCAAGGGGAAAAGCACGACGGCGGCGTTGCTGGCGCATGTGTTGCAAGCCTTGGGGCATAAGGCCGCTTTGCTCGGCAATATCGGCGTGCCGGTGACAGAATTCGACGCGCGGGAACGGGGCTATGCGATCGTCGAAATCTCCAGCTATCAAGCCGCGAATTTGACCGAAACTTGCGACATCGGAATCGTGACCTCGCTTTTCCCCGAACATTTGGACTGGCATAAATCGCTGCAGGCCTATTACCGCGACAAACTGAATGTGCTGGCGCATAGCCGCATCGGCATCATCAATGCCGATGCAAAAGCGACGGTGAAGGGTGACGGCATCGATAGGGACGCGGCTGTTCTTTTTAATGATGCGTCGGGATTCCACGTCAAAGACGGCGTGATTTACGAAAAGAACAGCCCCCTCGGTCTGCCTCCCAACGCCTATCTGTCGCGCGCGCATAATCTGATGAATGTCTGCGCCGCGCTGGCGGTTTTGCGGCAGGTGGGGATTGAGCCGCAGGACGCTTTGCCGAAGATGGCGTCCTTTCGCGCCTTGCCGCACCGGCAACAGGAACTCGGCGTGATCGGCGGCATTTTGTTCGTCAACGACAGCATTTCAACGACGCCTCAATCTGCCATTGCCGCAATGGAAGCCTATCCGGATCGCGCCGTGACGCTTCTTATTGGCGGACAGGATCGCGGCATTGATTACGCTCCTCTGATCGATTATGTGCAGCAGAAAAACACTCGCGCCGTTATCTGTATGGGTGCCAGCGGTCGGCGCATTTATGAACAACTCAAAGCCCCAAACGTTTTCCTTGCCGCCTCGCTTGCGGACGCCGTCGCCCTTGCGCGCGAGAAAACCCCCGCAGGCGGCGTCGTTCTTCTTTCCCCCGCTGCGCCGAGCTATGATATGTTTCATAATTTTGAGGAACGCGGCGATCTTTTCGCCAAGCTTGCAAGACAGGAAAAGGACATCTCATGCCCACGCTAGCCCGCTCCGACCGTTCCGTGCTTGGCCGCTGGTGGTGGACGATCGACCGCTGGGTTTTGGCGGCGCTGGTCATCCTGATCGGTTTTGGCATTTTGCTGATTCAGGCCTCGACGCCCGCCATTGCCATCAGGCACGGGTGGAGCAGCATGTATTTCGTTGAACGGCAGCTGGCGATGCTGGTGCCCGCCGTGCTGATCATTTTCTCTCTCTCGCTTTTGCCGCCGAAAAAAGTGCGCGTGCTGGCCGCCGCGGGGCTTGCCGTCTTTTTGCCGCTGCTCATCGTCACGCCCTTTATCGGCACCGAGATCAAGGGCGCGCTGCGCTGGATTCACATTCTTGGCCTTTCGATCCAGCCTTCGGAATTCGTCAAGCCGCTGTTCGCCATCACCGCCGCATGGCTGTTCACGCGCCAGTGCGAAAGGCGAGGGTTTCCTTCGTTGTCCGTCAATATAGCGCTTTATTTGGTGATCGTGTTTTTTCTTCTGATGCAGCCCGATATCGGCATGACTTTTCTGGTTTCGACGATCTGGTTCGGGCAATTTTTTCTGGCCGGTCTTCCGACGGCCTTTGTCGGCATGAGCGGCGTTCTGGGCGTCGCCGCTCTGTTCGCCGCCTATTACACCTTCCCCCATTTCACCGCGCGCATGGACAAATTCCTGAGCCACACAGGCGATACCTATCAGGTCGATCGCGCCTTAAACGCCTTTGCCCACGGCGGATTGTTCGGCACAGGCCCCGGCGCGGGAACGGTCAAAATGTCCATACCTGACGCGCATGCCGATTTCGTTTTCGCAGTGGCGGGCGAAGAACTCGGCCTTCTGTGGTGTCTATTCATCATCGCCCTGTTTGCCTTCATTGTTTTACGCAGCCTTTATCGCCTGCGCGACGAGAACAGCCTGTTTATCGTTCTTGCCACGAGCGGCCTTCTGATCGAATTCGGGTTGCAAGCCGTCATCAACCTCGCTTCGACCATGCGCCTGATGCCCGCCAAAGGCATGACCTTGCCGTTTTTGTCCTATGGCGGCTCGTCGCTTCTGGCGACGTCGATCAGCATGGGCCTGTTGCTGGCTTTAACGCGCAAGCGGTTTGGGATTAATGACGAGGATTAATTCTCCCCCATCATCGGCAACTGCACAACAAACTTTGCGCCGATGACGTTGCCTGCGGCGTCTTTTCTGTTTTCCGCCCAGATCCGCCCGCGATGCGCTTCGATGATTTGTTTGGAGATGCTGAGGCCGAGGCCGGAATGGGTGCCGAATTTTTCGCTCTTGGGGCGTTCGCTATAGAAGCGGTCGAAAATTGCTTCGCGTTTGTTCTCGGGAATGCCCGGGCCGCTGTCTTCGACCGTTATCTGAATGCGCGCGCCGACGCGGGCGATGGAAAGCCTTACCGGTTCGTCCGGCGGCGAGAATGACAGCGCGTTGTCGAGCAAATTCTGAAACACCTGAACCAGCCGACCCTTGACCCCCCTGACGCGCAGCCCCCTGACGACAGGGTGCGCCAGAACGACGCGTGGCGGCTGGCCTTCAAGCGCGCTGTTCGAGCGGTAATAATCCTCGAGCCGCGCAAGCTTGACTCCTATGTCTATCGGCTCCCATTCCGCTCGCCCCAGTTCGGCGTCGAGGCGCGAGGCGCTGGAAATATCGGTAATCAGGCGCGTCATGCGGTCGACGTCGTCGCGGATAATCAGCATCAATTTTTTCTGCGCGGCCGGTTCCTGTACGCGCTCGACCGTTTCCACCGCGCTGCGCAGCGAGGTAAGCGGATTCTTGATCTCATGCGCGACGTCGGCGGCGAAGTTTTCAATATCGCCGACGCGGCGGGCAAGAGCCGCCGTCAAATCGCGCAAAGCGCCCGACAGATCGCCTATTTCATCGCGGCGCGCGGTCATGTCGGGAATGGCGTCCTCGTGCAACAGATTGGCGATGCCGGAAATACCGGTCTGGCTGGTTTGTCCGCGCCGCAAGACTTCCGCCGCCTGCGCCAGTTGGCGGATAGGGCGGGCGATCGCGCGCGCCAGATAAAGCGACAGCAAAATCGTGATGCCGAGCGTGATGAAGAAAATCTGCAGGATATTGATGCGCACCGCGTAAATGGCTTTGTCGACCGAAGCGTCGGTGCGCGACATCATGACCGCGCCCAAAACGCGGCGTCCATGTGCGACCGGCTCGGCCACGGCAAGGATCAGCCCGCCGTGCGGCAGACTCCATACCTGCGTCGATTTCTCGCCATGAAGGGCGCGGGTCGTTACGTTATAATGGCTGGCGCGCTGCAAAACCTGCTCGCCATAAGGCGGATAAGCGCGATGTTCGTGGATAATGTCGATGACGTCGAACACGGCGGCAATCGCGCGCGCGCCCCAGCTGACCGGCTCATCGCCGGACGTCGGCAAATCTTCGACTTCGATTTTGCCGCCTCTGCCTGCCAGAAGATAGCGGCTGTCGGCCAACAGCGTTTCCGAAGCGCTGAATAAACGCATCCGGCTTCCCGTCGTCTCGGCCAGACGCCGCACCATCATGCGCGCCAGAAGGGGGGACAGGATGCTTTGGTCGTTGTTGTCGATGACGACGGCATTTTCGGCCACGGCGCTGGCGACGATGCGCGCCTGCGACAGCATCGCGTCCAGTTCGGTCGCAATGATGCGTTCCTGATAATTGCCCAGATAAAGAATGCCGCCGACCAGAATGGCCAGCGCCATAACATTGACGGCAAGAATGCGCAGCAGCAAAGGCGACACAGCCCTGCTCGGGCGCATCATATCATCGGGATCGGACGGCGCATCCCTTTCAGGAAGCGTGACGGACATTGGGGAACTCTTTCGTTGGTTATTTGGTAAAAACTATACTCCCTCTCTTTGAAAACCAGAAAAACAGAGAGGTCGTCATTCCGGAAAATTTTGCGCCCCAATCAACTTTGTAAGTAAAAACTGGCCGTTGAGGCGCAAAATTTATCCGGAATCCCATTTGTTTGCTTTCTTTGGGTTTTTCCGAAATCGAAATATAAGCTTTAATACCGATACCGCTCCGGCTTGAACGGCCCTTGTTGAGGCACCCCCAAATATTCGGCTTGCTTTTCCGTCAACGCGGTCAGCTTCACCCCAAGCTTTGCTAGATGCAACCGCGCCACTTTTTCGTCCAGCGTCTTCGGCAGGATATAGACTTTGTTTTCGTATTTGCCCGGGTTCGTCCAGAGTTCGATCTGCGCCAAGGTCTGGTTGGTGAAAGACGCGCTCATGACAAAGCTGGGATGGCCTGTCGCGCAGCCCAGATTAACCAACCGGCCTTTGGCGAGAACGATCAGGCGTTTGCCGTCGGGGAAAATCACTTCATCGACCTGCGGCTTAACCTCTTCCCATTTATAGTTGCGCAGGGAGTCGATCTGAATTTCCGAATCGAAATGGCCGATGTTGCAGACAATGGCGCGGTCTTTCATCTGCCGCATATGTTCGAGCGTAATCACATCGACATTGCCGGTCGCGGTGACGAAAATATCGCCGAGCATGGCCGCTTGCTCCATCGTCACGACCTGATAGCCTTCCATCGCCGCTTGCAAGGCATTAATGGGATCGACTTCCGTCACCATGACGCGCGCGCCCGCATTGCGCAGCGAGGCGGCCGACCCTTTGCCGACATCGCCGTAACCGCACACGACAGCGACCTTGCCCGCCATCATCACGTCGGTGGCGCGGCGGATGCCGTCAACCAAACTTTCGCGGCAGCCGTACAAATTATCGAATTTCGATTTGGTCACGCTGTCGTTGACGTTGAAGGCGGGGATTTTCAATTTTCCCTGCTCCATCATCGCGTAGAGCCGATGCACGCCGGTGGTGGTTTCCTCGGACACGCCGCGCACGTCTTTGAGCAATTCGGGAAATTTTTCATGCATGCGCAGCGTCAGATCGCCGCCGTCGTCGAGCAGCATGTTGGGACGCCAGCCCTCCGGCCCCAAAATGGTCTGGTCGATGCAGTCCCAGAATTCCTCCTCGTTCATTCCCTTCCACGCGAAAACGGGAAGACCGGCGGCGGCGATCGCGGCGGCGGCGTGATCTTGCGTCGAGAAAATGTTGCACGACGACCAGCGTATCTCCGCGCCCAAGTGCACCAAAGTTTCGATCAGCACGGCGGTTTGGATCGTCATATGCAAACAACCCGCGATGCGCGCGCCGCTGAGGGGCTTTTTGATGCCATATTCCTCGCGCACCGCCATAAGCCCGGGCATCTCAGTCTCGGCAATAGCGATTTCCTTACGCCCCCAGTCGGCGAGAGAAATATCCTTAACCTTAAAATCCTGCGAAACAGCGGCGAGGGGGGACATGGGGAAACCTTTGGGATGGGGAATGAAGGGAAAAATTTCTATAACGCTCAAGCAGCAGAGATTCCCTCTCCCCCCTCTTGGGGGGAGAGGGTTAGGGTGAGGGGGGACGTAGGGATTATGAACCCCAACCGGGGGGGGGGGGGGGCCCCCGCCCCCCCCCCCCCCCCCGCGGGCCCCGCTCCCCCAAAAATAAAATTTTTTTTTTTTTTTTATGGGGGGCGGGGTGTTTTTTTTATAAAAATAACCCCCCCCCCAC
>JARLJD010000118.1 GCA_031291395.1 Alphaproteobacteria bacterium
CGCAAACACAGAAGGTCGCGGCTGGAAGCCGCTCCTACGAAAAATAACAATTAATGGCGTGTCGCAGCATATCCCCAAGCCAAGCGTCGGTCATGTCTATTTAAAACTTAAGGCCTTATCAAGAATCAAGTTTTTTACCCTTCCACCGCCTTCAAAAACGCATCCCCATACCGCGCCAATTTTGCTGCGCCGACGCCGGGAATGACGCTCATCGCCTCCAAGCTTTTGGGGCGGGCTTTGGCGAGGGCGAGGAGCGTCGTGTCGTGGAAGATGACGTAGGGCGGGATGTTTTGCGCTTTGGCGAGTTTCATGCGCAAGGCGCGTAAGTTCTGGAACAATTGCTGTTCGGCGTCTCCCTCCAGAACCGGCGCCTCCGCCCCGCGTCGTTTGCCTGCGACTTCGGAACGTAACGCGCGCGCGACTTTGGCCGCGGGAAGCTCGCGCAAATCGACGCTTTGTTCGCCGCGCAAAACGGGGCGGCATTTGTCGGCATGAGCCAGACGCAAGCCGCCGTGGCCTTCCATATCCATAACCAGCAAGCCTTGGGCGACCAGTTGCCGGAAGATATCGCGCCATTGATCGCGCGTGTATTCGCGTCCGACGCCATAGGTGGACAAGGCGTTGTGGCGGAATTGGCGAACGCGCTCGGTGTCGCCGCCGACTAGAATATCCGTCAGGTGTGCCGCGCCGAATTTCTGTCCGGTGCGGTAAACGCAGGACAAGGCTTTTTGCGCCGCCACGGTGCCGTCGAATGTTGCGACGGGATTCTGGCAAGCGTCGCAATTGCCGCAAGGCTTTGGCGGCGTTTCGCCGAAATATTCCAGCAAAGTCTGGCGGCGGCATCGCGCGCTGGAGCAAAAGCCGACAAGGGCTTCCAGTTTGCGGATTTCCAATTGCTTGCGTTTGGCGTCGCCGTCGCCGCCTTCGATCATCGAACGCATTTTGCCCGCGTCTTCGATCCCGAACAAAAGCAAAGCGTCGGACGGCAAGCCGTCGCGTCCCGCGCGGCCTGTTTCCTGATAATAAGATTCGATGCTTTTAGGCAAATCCATATGCGCAACGAAACGCACGTCGGGCTTGTCAATCCCCATGCCGAACGCGATCGTCGCGACGACGATCACGCCTTCGTCTTTGATAAACCGATCCTGATTGCGCGCGCGAACGTCGGCGGCAAGACCTGCGTGATAGGGCAGGGCGTCGAAACCGTGGCGTGCCAGCCATTCGGCGGTTTCCTCGACGCGCATGCGCGACAGGCAATAAACAATGCCGGAATCGCGTTTGTGGTTCTTGTTGAGGAAGTGCAAAAGCTGCTCGCGCGGTTTGGCTTTCGGCGCGATCAGATAACGGATATTGGGACGGTCGAAACTGGTCGTGAAAACGCGGCCTTCGCCCAGCTTCAGTTGCCGCACGATTTCCCCGCGCGTGGGCGTATCCGCCGTCGCCGTCAGCGCCACGCGCGGTATCGTCGGAAACTGCTCGTGCAAAATCGCGAGCTGCAAATATTCGGGGCGGAAATCGTGCCCCCATTGCGAAACGCAATGCGCCTCGTCGATCGCGAACAGGGAAATCTTGCAGGTTTGCAAAAGCGCCAGCATCCCCGATAACATCAGGCGTTCGGGCGCGACGTAAAGCAAGTCGATTTCGCCTGCTTTCATTTGATCGATGACGCGCCCTGCCTCGCCGTTTCCCAAAGCGGAATTCAAAGCGGCGGCGCGTACGCCAAGCTGTCTCAGCGCCTCGACCTGATCGCGCATCAAGGCGATCAAGGGAGAGACGACGACCCCCATCCCCTCGCGGCACAAGGCCGGAATCTGGTAGCACAACGACTTGCCACCGCCGGTCGGCATCAACACCAAAGCATCGCCCCCCGCGACGACATGCGTGATGATCTCTTCCTGCTGTCCGCGAAAGGAGGCAAAACCGAAGGTGCGGTGGAGAATGTCGGAGGGGGTAGGGGGCATGGAAACCGAAACTTTTGGAATAAACAGCTCTTTCTTTCATTCAATAGGACAGGATATGGCTGTGCTACCTCAGCTTGAAAACCCGAAAATTTTTTCGCCGCCTTGCCGCAAAAGCCTATGCCTGATAAGCAAGGGCGGAAAAGAATATTTTCTGATTCTCAAGCGGACTGACTATAGCCCTGAAATCCTGAAAGCGCCACGGGATCGACAAGTTTCAGCATTAAGGGCTCGTCTACAGATAAAGGAGCCAACTGGCTCCTTTATCTGTAGACGAGCCCTTAACCAAGTCGGCTGCTGACGTGCAAAACAAGGAAACTAAAAACGTGCTGGATTCGCGTTTCGTGAGCATGATAAAAACCGGCGAGGGGCTGTTGCGCTTTCCCTGTTTTCACGGGCATGGGATGCATAGGATCTGAGGAGGATACATTGAAAGTCGTTGAGTTTAGCCGAGAAACGTTTGCAGGCTCCCGTGACATGCATGCGCTCACAACTATGGAAACGGTTTTAAGAAATCCGGATGGATCGCGTTGGATATGCTTGAATACCGTTGCCCTTGAACATGCCGTGGACAAGACGGGCAGCGACCTTCTTAATGAAGGTTTGGATGAAGCCGGGGTCGAAGCTTATTCTTTATGCACAAAGGGGAACCGAACGGCGGCAGTTCTTATTGTAATAAATAATGAGCTTAGAGTATGCGTTGGGGAATGGAATGAACCTCCCTCGGCTCGTTATTTGCCCCTTGTGTCTTCCTTTATTTTGGCGAACGGATGGGATCCTTTAGTCAAAGCAAGCTTTACCGGTCTGGTAAAGGATAGGAATGGGAAGGTACATGATCTGAGGTCTTTTAAGAAAGGAGATGAGTTTTATGGGCCTATGGATCTGTCCGATTATAAGGGGTCTGCCCTAGTTTTTCCTGAGGATTTTTGCGTGTATGGCGATCATATCCTTGAAAGGAGCAGGGCAAAGATTACTCTTGCCAAAGGACACAGCGTTCTAGGGTGCGCGCGTTATCAGGATTCTCAGTTGGAGGAAATTCCGGAAGGGTCCTATTTTGCAAGATCATTGGACATCAGGGGGTGTTATAATCTCCGCAGCTTGCCTGAAGACATTACAGTCGTGCGTGGCCTTGCTATGGACGCCCAGATCGGAGAGAGGTTTACTGAACGCCACAGGATATTCGGTCGCGTTCAAGTAAACTATCCGCCAAATGACGGAAGTCAGGTCGTTGTATATTCGGATATTCGTGAGGCGATAAATACGCTTAAACCATATTTTATGTCTGGCAGGGAAGGTGTTAAACCAGAGCGGAGACGGGGAAGCGGCTCCCACTTGCGGATCATGAGAAAAGATCCCCGGCCACAATAAGCTGTTGTTATTTTTTTCCTGCGGTTGCTTTTTCGGCTTCCGGCATCGCTTCCTTCGCCGCGAATTCCTCCATGCCTACCGTGCGCCCGATTTCCCACAGCCGATCCGCCGTTTCGCTGGCGAGTTTTTTCCATCTCTCGGCCTCGCTTTGCGCGTGGGTCGAGGTTTGTTCAAGCTCCATCGCACGGCGGCGCCAGAAGCCAAGTTGCAGATCCTGCGTTTGCATTTGCGCCTGCAGATCATCCAGTTGTTGAAGCAGATGCTGGATTCGCGCTTCATAATGATTGCGCTGCCCCGACAAAAACGACCACATGCTGGACGATTTGGCATAAGTTTGCGTCGAAGCCGCCCGCGCCAGATCGCCGAAACTAAGCCCGTCGCGCGACAGCATTTGCCGTGCCTTGCGCACGGCAACCAGAGCCTCGCCGTCGTGGTTGGAATCGGCCAGAGCGAGAATCTTGTCGAGCTGTTCGGAAACGCGTTGATTCATTGTTTGGGTTGTTTATAGGAAAAGGGGCGATTCGCATAGGGGGCAGGGATCGGGGATCAGCATTCAGGAAAAGAAAGATTCTTGCTTCTCCCATGAATGCTGAATGCGAACCCCTGCCTCTCTTAACGCTATTTCCTTTGCATAACCGCATATCCCCTCTATAGTCAGTCGCATCCACAAATTAAGGAATATACCTTGAAGGCTCTTAAAAGTCTGCTTATGTCAGGGCGCGAAGTGCTGCCTATCGTCGAAGGCGGCAAAGGCGTTGCCATATCGACCGGCGAAAGTTCGGGCGCTTTTGCCGCGGCCGGGGGCATCGGCACCTTTTCCGGTGTCAATGCCGACAGTTACGACGATCAAGGCCGCGTCATCCCGCAGATTTATCGCGGCAAAACCCGCAAGGATCGTCATCAGGAACTGATCGCTTTTGCGATCAAGGGCGGCATCGCGCAAGCGCGAAAGGCGTACGAAATCTCAAACGGCAAAGGCCGCATCCACATGAATGTCTTGTGGGAAATGGGCGGAGCCGAACCTATTCTGCAAAGCATTCTGGAAGCCACCAAAGGCCTCATCCACGGCGTTACCTGTGGCGCGGGCATGCCTTACCGCGTGGCGGAGATCGCCGCGAAATTCGGTATCTCTTATTATCCCATCGTCTCCTCCGCGCGCGCGTTCCGCGCTTTGTGGCTGCGCGCCTATAACAAGTATCGCGAAGGGCTGGGCGGAGTCGTGTACGAAGACCCTTGGCTGGCGGGCGGCCATAACGGGCTTTCCAACAGCGAAGATCCGCAAAAACCCGAAGACCCCTTGCCGCGCGTCATCGCCTTGCGCGCGCAGATGAACGAATACGGTTTGCAGAATACGCCAGTCGTTATGGCGGGCGGCGTGTGGTGGCTTTCGGATTGGGAACATTTTCTCGACAATCCCGACGTCGGCCCGATCGCGTTTCAGTTCGGCACGCGGCCATTGTTGACCAAGGAAAGCCCCATTTCCGATGCGTGGAAACAACGGCTTCTGACGCTGAAAAAGGGCGATGTGTTTCTGAACCGCTTTTCGCCGACGGGTTTTTATTCCTCCGCCGTCAACAACGCGTTCATCGAAGATCTTAAGGCGCGGTCAGAGCGTCAGGTTGCCTATACGCACGAAGAAGTCGGCGCGCATACGGAAAGTTTTCAGGTCGGCGTGGTGGGCAATCCCGTGTTTTTGACTCCCGCCGATACGGCACGCGTCAAAGCATGGCAAGCGCAGGGTTTCACTAAGGCGTTGCGCACGCCAGACGGCACGTTGATTTTCGTCACGCCAGAGACGGCGCGCGAGATTTTGACGGATCAAACCAATTGCATGGGTTGTTTGTCGGCGTGCCAGTTCTCGAACTGGTCGCAAAACGAAAAAGGCAGCACGGGGCGCATGCCCGACCCGCGTTCTTTCTGCATCCAGAAAACGTTGCAGAAAATCAGCCACAGCGAGGAAGTTGATCATACGCTGATGTTCTCCGGCCACAACGCCTATCGCTTCGCGCAAGACCCCTTCTACGCGAACGGGTTTATCCCAACGGTGAAGCAATTGGTGGAGCGGATTGTAACGGGGTATTGATTTTGAGTCTTAACCTTTTTTAAAGCGAAAACATCTATAGTTTTCCCGATCTATTTTTTTTAACCTTCGCAGACATCTTCAATGCTCAAGCGCCTGTCTATATCGCAGTTTGTTATAATCACAAGCTTGGACATCGATTTCGACGATGGGTTAACGGTTTTGACGGGCGAAACCGGCGCGGGCAAGTCGATTATTCTGGATGCGCTGGGGCTTATCCTAGGCGATCCCGCTGACGTCGACGCCATCCGGCAGGGCGAGGAAGAATCCCGGATCGAAGCCGTTTTTGAGCAGCCGCAAGATCATGCCGTGTGGAAATTTTTATCCAAAGGCGGGATCGCGGTCGAGCCCCAAGAGCTTCACGTCAAGCGCACGATCGGAAGGTCGGGCAAGGACGAAATTCTTGTGGGCGAAGCCTCCGTCGCCTTGCCTTTCTTAAAAGAACTCGGAACCTATCTGGTCGAAATCCACGGACAGAACGCGAACCAAAGTTTTCTGGCGCCGGAATCCCAGATGTCGCTGCTCGACGCTTTCGGCGCCTATCCGCCCGGCGTTATGGAGAATGTCGCGCAGGCGTGGGACGCCATTCTTCAAATCGCGAAGGATCTTGAAGACGAACGCAACTTTCTTGTCGTCGCCGAACGCGAGAAACAAGCGATCGACCATACGGTGACCGAGCTTGAAAAACTCGGCATGAAAAAAGGTATTCATCAGGAATTGGCGGAGGAGTTGGCTCAACTGGTCAACACCAAGGGGCTTTGCGAACTGTTTTCCTCGGTCAATTCGCAGCTCATCGCGCAAAACGGCATAGAATTGTCTCTGGCGCGGGTAGCGCGTTTGCTGGAAACGCAAAAGGATCCCATTATCGACAAGATGAAAGACCATATCGGTCTAGCGCTTGAACAGGCGCGCGAGGCGATTTCGGAAATGCAGATTCTGGCGCCGACCTATATCGATGTCGACACAAGCGGCATAGCCAAAGTTGAGGAGAAGCTGGCCGCTCTTAAGGGCATCGCGGCCGAGCGCAAAGTTCCGCCCGAGGAAATCTTCGAGCATTACGAATATCTGGCCGCGCGGCTCGATCGCATTCGTAAAGCGCCCGCAAAAATCAAAGAGTTTGACGTCAAGCTGATCAGCGCCAATGAAGTCTATCGCGGCTATGCGCAAATTCTGTCCGACGAACGCAAGAAGGCGGCGCAGAGGCTGAGCGACGTTATCACAGCGGAAATGCCGCCGCTGAAACTGCCGAATGCGCAGGTGGAAATAGTGGTGGGCGAAAACCAGAATGAGCGATCCGCGCACGGGTTTAACGTTATTACGTTCACGGCCAGAATGAACCCGGGCATGCCGTTCAGTCCGATCACGGAAACGGCGTCCGGCGGCGAATTGTCGCGCCTGATTCTGGCGTTCAAGATGATCTTGCAGCAGGTGCAAGCCGTTTCGACATTGGTGTTCGACGAAATCGACACGGGCATTGGCGGCGCGGCGGCCGCCGCCGTCGGCAGCCGGATCGCGCGACTGGCGGAAACGACGCAGATTCTTGTCATCACGCACAGCCCCCAAGTCGCCGCGCGCGGACAGCAGCATATGCACGTCAGCAAAAAGACGGACGGAACATCGACAAAATCGGTCGTGAATGTTCTGACTTTGGAAGAGCGAATCAACGAAGTCTCCCGCATGTTGGCGGGCGAAGAACTCACGGGCGAGTCTCAAGCTGCGGCGCGAACGCTGATCGAGGAAGCGCAAAGCGCGGTTGAGGCGAGAAAAGCGCGACTTACAAAAACTCCGTAACCGTCCGCCCCAGCAACGCCAAATCTTCCGGCGCGCTGAGATGGTGATCGCCGCCCTTGACAAGCGTTACGCGCACGTCGTCGTGTGCGACGCATGCGGCGATGCGTTCTGCGTGGCGCGGCGACACCTCCTTGTCTTTCATGCCCTGAAGCAAGCGCACGGGGCAGGAAAGCGCCAAGGGTTGGCGCAGGACAAGGTGTTTGCGCCCTTCTTCGATCAGTTTCAGGGTCAGGGGCGCTCGCCCGTCGTCGTCCGCACAAACAGTGCCCTCGCGTAAAAGTTTTTCGCGCTGGGACTCGGTCAACCTGGCCCATACCAGATCTTCGGTAAAGTCGGGCGCGGCGGCGATGCCGATGAAAGCTTTGACGCGTTCGCCCCGCGCTTTAGCCAACAACAAACCCAACCACCCGCCCATCGAAGAGCCGACTATAATTTGCGGCCCATCGGTCAGACGGTCGAAGACGGCCAAGGAATCCTCCAGCCACGCGCCGATCGTGCCGTCGGAAAATTTTCCGCTTGACTGGCCGCAGCCGCGATAATCGAAGCGTATGAAAGGGATCGCGCGTTCGGCGCAATATTGTGACAGGAACGACGCTTTGCTTCCTTCCATGTCCGACGCGAAGCCGCAGAGAAATATAATGCCGGAATTATTTTTATTTCCAACTTGTCGTTGATAAGCGAGGCGGCAATCCGCTAGACTGAGGAACTCAAGAGTCATGTCGTTTATATCCTTCACGCGATGAACCAAAACAACCTTAGCAGAAACCCGCCGCCGCCGAAAGTCGGGCCGCTTCAAACCAAATCACGACGCGACGCGCGCGCGGGCGTTTTGCATCTGTGCGCCGATCTCGATTACGGCGATCCGGCGCGCGAAACCGTTACGCTCGCCGTGCTGACCCAGCGTCTGGGTTGGCGCGCGATGATCGCCAGCAGCGGCGGCGCTTTGGTGAACGAGGCCGAGCGCGCCGCGGTCAAGCATGTGCGCATGCCGCTCGACCGTCACGGCATGTTCGCCAATTGGCGTAATCGCGTGCATCTGGAAGCGTTGGCGCAGCGCGAACGCCCCGCGCTTGTGCATGTGCACGGCATGGACCCGATTGAAATGGGCTGCCGTTTAAGCCTCCAGCATCGTTTGCCGTTGATCGTCGATTTGACTCAGCCTTTGCCCGACCTGCCCGCGACGCACCGTATGATCGCGCAAATAGCGCAGACGTCATGCACGGTGCGCGTGCCGACGCAAACAATGGTTCGGCATCTGGCGTCGACCTTTCAGATCAATCCCGCGATGGTCGCCTGTCTGCCGCCCGGCATCGACCTGCAAAGCTACAACACCGCCGCGACCAGCGCCGAGCGCCTGCACAACCTCAGCCGCCTGTGGCGATTGCCCGAACAGGCGATTGTCGCCCTTGTGCCGATCCCGATCGAGCCGCAAATGGGGCATGCGGTTTTTCTGCAAGCGATGGCGCAGATCAAGGAAGAAAACATCTATGCGATCATGGTCGGCGGCGACCGCAACGCTCCGGGCCTGCGCGCCGAAGTTGAGCAAAGCGTCGAAAATCTCGGCCTCGGAGGCAGGGTCATCATGCCCGAGATCTGCCCCGACTGGCCTGCGGCCTTCTGGCTGGCCAACGTCGTCGTCGCGCCCAACAGCGCCCCGCGCGGCCAGAATATGGAAATTCTCGGCGCGCAAGCCTTGGGGCGGCCTGTTATCGTTACAACCGCAGGTGCGAACGAGGAAATGGTTTTAAAAGGAGAAACCGCCTGGGTTCTGCCGCCCGACAACCCCGCTCTTTTGGCCAAGGCTTTGCGCGAGGCCGCGCACCTCGACACCGATCAGCGCGTTACGCTGGCGGAAAACACACGGTTCTTCATCGAAGAAAACTTCCCGCAAGCCAACTGGTTCAACGGCATGATGGAATTGTATGAGGGCTTGATGTTTGCCGCGGTACGCAATCCATCCGGAGCGGAGGCGAGGGTCGCTTAGTCATTGAAAACGATGAAATTTTTGTTCTTAAGGGAATCTGAAGACATTCCTTTGAAAATAGGGCGCGTATAATTCGGACGAAACGAATGATCCGCTCCGTTACTCCTCCCCGTTTCTTGCGCAGCCAAACGCCGATGGCGTGTATGGCGCTTGCCGCATTTCTATTCCCCGCGTCACATGCGATGGCTCAAGCGGCGAGCGCGGATACATCCGCGGCATCGCAAGGCGATTGGGCGGCGGTCTTTATAGACATATTATTCAGGGGCGGGGATTCAGCTTCAGGCGCGCCTTTCGCGGGCGCGCAACTCGCTTCAATTGCCGCAGCCCTGCATCGGGCGATGAGCGCCTACAGCCTGTCCATGCTTGTGCTGGCCGGTTTTTTGCTTTTCTACCATATAGCGGCGATGGTGGCCGAGACGGCGCATCACGGCGTGGTTATGGGGCGGCGAGGCAATCAGGTTTGGGCGCCCATCCGTTTGGTCGTAGCTGTCCTGTTGCTGGTGCCAATGGGGGGCGGATTAAGCGCCGGGCAGCATGTCGTTCTCAAAATTGCTTCATCCGGTTCTAATATGGCCAGTCGCGCATGGGATGAAATGGCCGCAGCGCTCAGCGGCAATTTCTTCAGTCTGGTGACGCCGCGCGGACCCGATCTTACAAGCTTTGTTGCCGCATCGATCGATATGGAAATGTGCCAAAATGCTTATGAACGCTTGCGTGCGGTTCAAGCGTCTGATGCAGGCGTGCGTCTTGCGGGCGACATGGGCGATATACAAAAACGTGCGGCGACAGGCATTGCCCCCGAAACATGGCGTTATACAAATCTGCTGAATGCCTCCTCCCCGATGTGCGGCGAGTATAGATTTTCGGGTTATCGGTCACACAGCGTAACTCGTTCGCTTTATGATGACGGCATCGTTCGTATCGCCGACGATATTGCGGCGTTTTCCCACGCCGAGGCTGACGCCACATTGGCGCAGGCGCGCAACATCGCTCTTTATGCGGTGCCAGCTTTTGCCGACGACGAACAAGGCAAGGCTTTTCCCATTCGCGGCAACATCGCGGCCTTGCGCCAGTCGCTTCAAAAACAGATCGACGCCCATATGCAAACGCTGGCGGCGGCGCAAACCTCTTTGGCCGGAGAATATCTGACGCAGGCGAACGAAGCGGGGTGGATCTCGTCCGCTTTCTTTATCCCCGATCTTGTGCGTTTACAGGAAAGCTACGGCGAACTTGCGAGCCGCATGCTGCCCGATGTGCAAGAGCCCGTTTTCGCCCATCGCGGATTAACCCAACAGGTTTTGTTTGACGCCTTGTCCGCAGAACCAGCATTAAACGGCGGGGATCGCGCGCTTTTCGACAACCTGTCCCGCTTTTATGCCAAAGTAGCTTCCGTCAATACTAGGGCGCGCAAATGGTTATACGACAGCCAGATCGACGATCCCGCTTTTGCGTCCGAAAGCGGCTTCGATTTGCGCGATCAGGTTACGTATGCGACAGACGCTTCCGCCGCCTTCGGTTTTCTGACGCGCGCCATCGATACCGCCGCGCTCAGCCACAGCGTATGGGGTGACGCTTCAGGCGCTCAAGACCAAGGCAACCCTTTCACCCTATCGTCTCTCGAAGAGGTTCATAATCCTTTAGCCGTCCTTATCGAGTTTGGTCGCCGCCAGTTTGATATGGGAACCTATCTGGTGGGGATGGCAAGCAGCATCATGGCGATGCCGCAGATTCTTGCGCCGGCTCTTTTGGCTGCGATACTCGGCGCTCTATTTGTTCTTGGCGGTTTGGGGCTGGTGTTTCTTGTTCCGTTCTTGCCCTTTGTCCGCTTCCTTCTTGCCGTTATTGTCTGGCTGGTCGAACTGCTGGAAGCGCTGGTTGCGATTCCGCTCGTAGCGTTGGCGCATTTGACCCCCGTTGGCGAGGGAATAAGCGGCAGCGCGGCGCGCCAGTCCTATCTTCTTTGGATCGCGCTGGCGCTTCGCCCGATCCTAAGCGTGTTCGGTTTGGCGGCAGGAGCCTTGATTTTCGCTTTAGGCATTTTCGTATTGTTTGCCGCCTTTGCCCCCTTGGCGCAATTGGCGACGGCGACGAGTGCCGGAATTTTGATTGTTGCCAATACGGGGTTTATACTAGTCTTCGATGTTCTTGCCGTTATCGTCGCTAACGCGGCCTTCAAAGGCATTAATCGCTTGCCAGATAGCGCCCTGCGCTGGATTTCTCTTTTCGTGATGACCGACAGCGCACCGCAGTCGGCGCCTGCGGCCTTGGATCCGTCCTCTGCCGTTGCCATTATGGAGCCGTCTTCCCTTTCCGCCTCAGCGAACGCAATAGCGCAGTTTGTCGGTTTCAATGGAAAGGATAGCGGCGGCCCAAAAAGTTCCGGCGCTTCGTCCTCCGACAACAAAACGTTTCAATCCAGTTTATTTCCCGTCCCTCATCGCAAAACCGATGTTCCTCCGTCCGGTCAAGGCAGGGGTGATAAAGAAACCGCGCTTCCCGCACGCGATTCGGCGGTAACGTCAGTCACCGTCGCGGCATCCTTCGCAAACACGGAAAACAAAAAAAAGGATCAAAGCAAAGACCCGAACGCTCCCCCTGTCGAAGTCTCTACCTCCGCCAATAAAGAAGAGGGTAGCGAGGATGAGATTCAAAAAGACGAGAGCCACTTGCAAAATTAGCACGGCGCGTATGATTTTCTGATTTTTGGGAGATAAATGGCAGCCAGCAACTGGCAAAACCGCAGCCCGATTCCCATGTGTCTTTTGCACAAACACACCACAGGAAAGGCTGCGACCATGTTCTTGAGAGAGACTCTATCAAATCATTGGAATCGGTTATAATACAATTTCTTCCCCGACGTAGAAAACGCGCTTGGGCCGTTGTCGGACAAGCACAAAACGCTGATTATGGTTTTGGAAACCGCGAACGTCGGAGCGTTTTTGCGGTATCCGCGAAAACTTCCCGCAAGCCAACTGGTTTAACGGCATGATGGAATTGTATGAGGCGCTGATGTTCAATGTGGTGCGCAATCCATCGGAGGCGAAGGTCGCTTAAGTCCTTGCGTTTATCATGTCCCGAAGCGCGTCATTAACGCGCGTTTGCCACCCCTCGCCGGAAGCGCGCAAAGCGGCGACAATATCGTTGTCCAAACGCAGGCTAACGGCGGTTTTTTGCGAAGATTTCGGCCTCCCGCGCACGCGCAGCGTTCCGGCTTCATAGGCCTTGACGATATGCGGGACGATTTCGCGGGCGGGACGCGCACGGCGGAAATCCGCCGCCGTCCATTCGGGATTTTCGTCGTCCGTCTTATAAGGATCAGGTTTCGCGCGTTTTTTCATAAATAACCCTCTCTCTTTCGTTGGCTCTTCTCAAACTGATAACGCGCAAGCCTCTCTCTCGCATCGTATATATAAGCACATAAAGCTTGCCTTCAATCTCTCCCAAAGCGCGAAACCGTCGCTCGCCATAATCGCGTCTGACATCCTCGACGATAAGCGCATCATCCCATGCGAAAAAGCGAACTAAATTAAAATCAAGCCCCCGCTCAAGGACGTTGCGTTCGTTCTTGCCATCGTCCCATTCGTAATCCATATTTTCCGTATATACCATAATTAACCAAACGTCAAGCTAAACCACCGACGCGATGCTCCTTAATTGCAGCATCAGCTCCGCTGGAGAATGGGGAGCGCGTTGCTTGATGAGGGCGTCGACGCGGTTTTGCATAATGTCATAGCATTTAAGGAATTTCGATTCCCGCTCGTCGGCGTCCGTCGCTGCCAAAGGATCGTCCACCGGCCAATGCACGCGCACGGGATCGCCGGGCCATTGCGGGCAGTGGGCGCGAGCTTCCTCGGACAAGGTTACGATCACATCGACCAAAATCGAACGCGGCGATTCAAAAAAATCCTTCCAGCCTTTGGGATACAGCCCGCTTGTATCGACGCCGTCCTTGTTCAGAAGCGCCAGCGCTTGCGGCGCGATTTCCTGCAGCATGCAATATCCGGCGCTGTAGGCCGTAAAGCGTTCGCCTCCTTTGTGACGCAGCAAGGCCTCGGCCAAAATGCCCCGCGCGGCATCGCCCGTGGAAAGAAACAAGACGGTGGTCGGCGATGGATTCATAATTTTTTCACTTTTTCGTGCGGAGGGGGCGAATCACTTGCCCCACTGTAGAAGCCGCGGATTCCCGCGGTCAATGAGTCGCAAAATAATTTCCGATCAACGTTGCATGAAAGACTCACATTGGGTAGAAGTACATAGGTTCGATGTCTTATGAGAGATGAAGTATGGCTGACAGACTTTTAGTTAGTTCGGGTTCTCCTCTGGAGCCGAAAATTGGTTTTTCCCGCGCAGTGCGGATTGGAAACAATATAGCTGTGGCTGGAACTGCCCCCATAGGAGAAAGAGGAGTAACTGCAGCAAAAGGAGATGTTTACGGGCAAACCCGCCGTTGCTTGGAGATTATTGACAAAGCCATTAAGGATGCAGGAGGCTCGCTTCAACATGTGGTGAGAACTCGTATCATGCTTATGGATATTACAAAATGGCAGGACGCCGCACGCGCTCACGGCGAATATTTTGGTTCCATTCGCCCTGCCTGTACGTTCGTGCAAGTTGCTGGCTTTATTGATGCAGAGTGGCTTGTTGAGATGGAAGCCGATGCGTTGATTTCTTAAGGGACAGCATATACGCGGTATAATAAAGTTTCTTCAACCAACCAGTAGAGTCTCATCATGTCCCTTCGCCTCACGCTCCCCGATGGAAACGTCAAGGAATTTTCCGCCCCCGTAACGGGTTTGGAGCTGGCCACCTCGATCGGCAAAAGCCTCGCAGCGGCGGCTTTGGCCGTCAAACTCGACGGCGAGTTGCGCGACCTGATGCGCCCGATCGACAAAGACGCCAAAGTCGAAATCGTCACGCGCAAATCGCCCGAGGCTTTGGATCTGATCCGCCACGACGCGGCGCATGTTTTGGCTGAAGCGGTGCAGGAACTTTTTCCCGGCACGCAAGTCACGATCGGCCCCAACATCGAAAACGGCTTCTACTACGACTTCGCGCGCGCCGAGCCTTTCAGCACCGACGACTTCGCCAAAATCGAAGACAAAATGCGCGAGATCGTCAAGCGCGACGCGCCGCTTGTGCGCGAGGAATGGAACCGCGACGAAGCGATCAAATTCTTTGAAGCCAAAGGCGAAAAATACAAAGCCGAGTTGATCCGCGACTTGCCCGCCGACCAAACGATCACGCTTTACAAGCAAGGCGAATGGACGGATTTGTGCCGCGGCCCGCACATGCCCTCGATCGGCAAAGTGGGGACTTCGTTCAAATTGCTGAAGCTGGCGGGCGCGTATTGGCGCGGCGACAGCAAGAACGCAATGCTGCAACGCATCTATGGCACGGCGTGGCGCGACGACAAGGAATTGCAAGCGCATCTGACGATGCTGGAGGAAGCCGAAAAACGCGACCACCGGAAAATCGGCAAGGAACTTAACCTGTTCCATATGCAAGACGAAGCGGCGGGCAGCGTGTTCTGGCATCCCAAGGGCTGGACATTGTACCGCGTGCTGGAAAATTACGTGCGCCGCCGCATCGAAAAAGCGAATTATGTCGAAGTCCATACGCCGCAGCTTTACGACAGTTCGTTGTTCAAGGCGTCGGGGCATTGGGACATGTACGGCGACAACATGTTCAAGGTCGCGCTGAAAAACGAAGACAAGCCCGACGAACCGCACATGCTCGGCGTCAAGCCGATGAACTGCCCGGGGCATGTTCTGGTGTTCAAGCAGGGCATCAAAAGCTACCGCGATTTGCCTTTGCGCATAGCGGAATTCGGCAATTGCCACAGGAACGAAGCCCACGGCGCGATGCACGGCCTGATCCGCGTGCGCCAGTTTGTGCAGGACGACGCGCATATTTTCTGCACCGAGGATCAGATCCAAAGCGAAAGCCTGTCGTTTTGCGAATTGCTGCGCTCGGTCTATGCCGAGCTGGGGTTCGATGTCGCGCGCGTGCGTCTGGCCGACCGTCCCGAAAAGCGCATCGGCTCCGACGAAGTGTGGGACAAAGCCGAGGCCGCCTTGCACAGCGCTTTGAAAGCCGCTGGTCTCGCTTATGACATGAACAAAGGCGACGGCGCTTTCTATGGCCCCAAGATCGAGTTTTATCTGAAAGACGCGATTGGCCGCGAATGGCAATGCGGCACGCTGCAAGTCGATTTCAACATGCCGCAACGCCTCGGCGCGGTTTATGTCGGCGAGGACGGGCAAAAACACCATCCCGTCATGCTGCATCGCGTGATTTTAGGCACGATGCACCGCTTCCTCGGCATCATGATCGAAGATTGCGCGGGCAAGTTCCCGTTGTGGCTGACGCCTGTGCAAGCCGTTATTTGCACGATCACGAACGACGCCGAAGCCTATGCGCAAGAGGTTTTTGCTGCGCTGAGCGAAGCGGGACTACGCGTCGAACTAGACATCCGTTCCGAAAAAATCAACGCCAAAATCCGCGATCACAGTTTGCAAAAAGTGCCGTTGATTTTGGTCGTCGGGAAAAAAGAAGCCGAAGCCCAAACCGTTGCTTTGCGCCGTCTCGGCGGCGATGCGCAGGAGATGATGAGTCTGACGGACGCCGTGAAAAATCTCTCTGCCGAAGCCCTGCCGCCCGATCTGCGGAAATAAGGCATGGGGAAGTAAGTGAATTTGTTTTTGCGCGTTGGAAACAATGGTGCCGCAAAAGCGGCATAATCCCCTCCCCCTCGCGGGGAGGGTTAGGGAGGGGGGAGAGCGGCTGGGAAAGGCGGTTGGGGATTAGGAGCAATTTAGCGACGAGATTGCTGATCATTCCGAGCTTGGTCTTTTGCGTAACGCCCCCCTCCCTAACCCTCCCCGCGAGGGGGAGGGGACTCTACCGCTCTTGCGTCGCCGCCATTTCTGACTGACAAAAACAGATTCACTTATTCCCTCACCCCTACCAAATCGGCGAAAAACCGCTCCTCTTCGTGCCCCCCTTACGCGCCTTTTCCTCATTTTTCACCCGCGAACGCACGCGCTGGCCATACTGGCTGCCTGTGGCGCTGGCGGCGGGCATCGTTGCCTATTTCACGTTGTCTTTCGAACCGCCTTTGTGGGTTCTTCTCATAACCCCGGTGCTGACTTTGGCGGCATGGCTGCTGCGAAACCTTTCGTGGCCAGCGACAATAATCTTGTTCGTTCTCTCTATCGCCGCGCTTGGCTTTTCCGCGGCGCAGCTTGAAACTTTGCTCGACGCGCGGCCGATGCTGGGCGGCGATACCGGCGCGGTTCCGATTTCGGGGCGCGTGGCAATGACCGACATCATGCCCGACGGCCTTCGCCTGACCTTAACGCATCCCCACATCGGCAATTTACCCGCAAGCGCGACACCGGAAAGGGTTCGCCTGAAATTCAACGAATTAACCTTGGACGATGCCCCCCCGACCGGCGCGCAGGTCAGCCTTTACGGGCAACTGGAAGGCCCAAGCGAGCCGGTCGCCCCCTTTGCCGCCAATTTCCGCAGGCAGGCTTATTTCAAGCATCTGGGTGGCATCGGCTGGAGCTATGGCAAAATCACGGTCGACGATCCCGCGCCCATGGTTGCGTCGTGGAGCGAAAAGCTCTCCCTCACGCTGGAGTGCGCGCGCAAGACTTTGGCGCGGCATGTCTATGAACGTCTCTCGGGCGATGTCGCCGCGATGACAGCGGCGCGATTGAACGGCGAGCAAACCGCGATTTCTCCCGCCGCTATTAACGCGATGCGCGGCGCGGGGCTGGCGCATTTGCTGTCGACCTCGGGATTCCACGTCACGATTATGGCGCTTCTGATTTATTTCCCCCTGCGCATGCTTTTGGCTTTGTCGCCTTGGCTGGCCTTGCGTTATCCGATTAAGAAATGGGCGGCAATGGCGGCGATATTTTCGGCTTTAGGCTATACGTTTCTGGTCGGATCGCAGGCGGCGACTTTGCGGTCGATGTTCATGACGGGTCTCGCGATGCTGGCGATTGCATCCGACCGCCGCGCGACGCCTTTGCGGCTTGTGATGCTGTCGGCGGCGATCTGCATGCTGTTCGCGCCCGACGCCGTGATGGGGCCGAGTTTCCAGATGTCTTTCGCGGCGGTGTTCTGCCTGATCGCGGCGTATCCGGAAATCTTGAGCGGCGATCGCATCGGCATGACGGATTATCTGCCCAAAGGGCTGCGCTCTTTCGCCGCGCATACAGGTGGCGTCGCGCGTGCGTCGGCAATCGCGACGGCGGCGACAACGCCTTTCGCCCTTTATCATTTTCAGACGTTCAACCTTTACGGCTTGATCGCCAATATGCTGGCCATTCCGATCACCAGTTTCTGGGTCATGCCGTCTATTCTGGCGGCCTATCTGACCGCGCCCTTCGGGTGCGACGCCTTTTTCATCGACGTGGCGGGCGTGGGAGTCGCCCTTACGCTGCGTGTCGCCAAAACCGTCGCCGCTTGGCCGCATGCGATCGTTTATTTTCCCGCGATGCCGGGGATTGCGCTGATCGCGATTGTTCTAGGCGGTTTATGGCTGTGCCTATGGCGGGAGCATTGGCGCTATGCGGGTTTAGTGCCGATCCTCATCGGCATGCTTTATCCGCTTTACACGCCTTCCCCCGATTTTTACGTCGCCCCCGACGGCAAGGTCTGGGCCGCGCGGCTGGACGACGGGCGGCTGGCCGTATCGAACGCAAAGCGCGAAAAATTCGCCGTCCAGCAATGGCAACAATTATCGGGCAACACCGAAATCATCGACGCCGCAGGCCTTCCCCCCGACAACCCGCAAATCCATTGCGACGACGAAGGCTGCGCTTATCGCCGCGGCAAACATCTTCTCGCGATGCCTCTGCTCGACGCGGCGGCATTAGAGGATTGCGACCACGCCGACATCGTCATCGCGCCGGTCATGATTAAAGATTGCGCCGCCAAGCAAGTCATCGACGCGCAGGCTTTAGCCGAACACGGCGCATACGCGATTTATTTCGACGGCACCAAAGCCCGCATCGACTTTACGCGCGACGAGCGCGGGGCAAGGCCGTGGAGCGTTGGGTGGGAGAGCGGGGAGTGGAAAAGAGAGGCTGAATTAATCCATAGTGATCCCAAGTAATTTTATTCGGCGTCATCCCCGCGCGTATCTGGTTGATTCATTAATTTGTACATGCGCCCTTAGGCATTAAATCCTGATCATGTTCGCTGCGCCATTGGCGGCAAGAATGCGTTCGATCAAGCCAAGCCACTCCCGCATCTTTAACTGTCCCGTCCAGTGGATTGAAAGCCTGTCGTTTGGCTGGCGGTGCAAAGCTTCGGGCGGGGGATTGCTGGCGTCGCCTCCCGATGCCAGAATATTGCCGAGCCACGCGATGCGGCGCAGGCTTAAGTGCTGCATGCCCGCCGCTTCGCGTCGCGTCATATCCAATAAAGCGGCGTTGCCGGTCATCGCCGCGATCAAGGACAGCCATGCGATTTCTTCGGGGTCGTAATCGGTATAGCCCGTTAGCTTTTTGCGCAAAGATTGCCCCGCAAGAAAAAATTCCGTCGCGTGGGGCATGTCGCCTTTCAGCGCCGCGATGATGCCCAGCAAAACCCATTCTTCCATCATGTGGAAAAGCCAGTCGGGAATTTTCAGGATTTCGTCGCTGATTTCATCCAGGCTTTCGTTGCCCAGAATGCGCCCCAGCCATGACCTTAATTGGGCTGAGATGACGCTGTCGGGGTAAGTGGCGGCGATTGCGGGGAGGTCGCTTCCTTCTTCCTTGGGGGGATGGGGGGAGGGGGGAGTCATCGTTGGACTCTCAACCGCCCCCCTCACCCCCGTATCAAGTACGGGGCAGGCTCTACCCATCTCCCCCCAAGAGGGGGGAGAGGGAATCTTCTCCATGGCTTTGAACGGCCCCAACACGCCTTGCTGCTGCACGGTTTCTCCGGCTTTCAAATTGCGCAGACATTCGTAAAAATCGAGAATCCCGCGCCAGTGTTTGCGGCTGTAGCGGCTGTGAACGAGATCGTACCCGTTCTTGCGGATTTTCTCGTACATTTCGGGATCGTCGGCGACGGCGGCGATTTTGTCGAACAACGCGTCGCCCTCGCCAAGAAGGCAGTTTTCCATATCCCGAAAGCCATAGGGTTTCAGCACGGGCGTGTCCGGCGCGATTAGAACGGCGCCCGACGCCGGAATTTCCAAGTGTTTGCGCACGAGGCAATCGAGCCGCGTGGTGTCGGCCAGAGAAAAAGCGGATTGGTTCAGCATTCTGGCATAAGCCTCGCCCGTGACGGCGAAGGCGTGGCGTGGCGTCGGTTGCAGATAGCCCGGATGCGTATAGATAAAAGTCGGAAAATGTTCAGGCAACACGCGCGCCGCCTTTGCCCGCCACGCGTAAATTTCCGGCGCAAGAAACCCGCCAAAAACGCTGACGGGGAAAGTCTTGGGCAGCCCGTAATCGTAAAAAACTTTGTCGTCGAAGAACAGGCTGACGGAAAAGATACGCGCTTGCAGTTCCGGCGACTGGCGCAAAGCCGCTTCGGTCATGTGCGTGAAAAGCCACTGAATGTTTAATTCGTCGATGAGCCGCAGGAAATGGACGCGGCTCGAACAATGGGGATCCTGCATCAAAAAGCCGATGCGTGGAATCGCGGGATGCGCGGCGGGATTGGTTATGTTCAAGGGCGCGGCGTGGATGGGTGGCGACTCATAAAGGATGAAATCCGGCTGGATGCGGTCGCAAACCTCATCAAGATCGAAATCCTCCGTCATCACTGTGACATCGGCCAAGGCCGACAGCGCCTCGACCCATTCGTCCTGATTAAGCCGAAATAAATCAGAAATTTTCACCAGCCGTTTGTGGCGGATGTAGAGGACGCGGCGGTTGGGGGGAGGGGGGAATGACATTTTTGCGAGTTAGGAACAGCAGTGAAACGATAACGGTGGAATCCCCTCCCCCTTGAGGGGAGGGTTAGGGAGGGGGGAGTGAGGAAAGAGATCACGTTTGGGATTATAAACAAACCTCGCCGCAAGGCCATTTATAAACTCCAATCGCCTTTCCCAGTCGCTCTCCCCCCTCCCTAACCCTCCCCGCGAGGGGGAGGGGATTCCACCGTTTTGGCTTCACCGTTGTTTTTTACCGTCAGAAAAATTCACTTACCCCTCTCACTGCTCAAGCGGGCGCAAGGCGGCGTTCAATGGGCGGTCGGCATCACGACTTCCGCCCGCACGCGCTGGCGCAGCAGGTCAATAGGCGCCAGATGGCCGCGTCCGTCGGAGTCGTAGCACCAGAAGGTCCAGCCGTTGCAGGCCGGAAGCCCTTGCACCAACGCGCCGACTTTGTGGATCGATCCTGTAATGCGGTCGCCTTGCGTCTCGGCTTGCAAAGTTGCGTCGGCTTTGACGCGCGCGCGGTGGCGATGCCTTTCGTCGAACAGGAATTGCCCCGGGCGCAGCAAGCCGCGCTCCAGAATAATGCCGAAGGGAATCCGCGGCTCCTCGCGCTTGGACAGCGTCGTCAGCGTTTCAATATCCGCCGCGCTTTCGGTCATGGCGATGCGACGTTTCGCATGCGCGGCATAGGTTTCGTCGCGGTCGATGCCGATGAAATGCCGCCCCAAAAGTTTCGCCGCCGCGCCCGTCGTGCCGGAGCCGAAAAACGGATCGAGAATAACGTCCCCGGGCTTCGTTGAAGACATAATCACGCGGTAAAGCAGCGGCAACGGCTTTTGCGTCGGATGGACTTTTACGCCGTCGTCCGTGCGCAGCCGTTCCTTGCCGCTGCAAATCGGCAGATGCCAATCGCTGCGCATTTGTTTGTCGTCGTTCATGTTCTTCATCGCTTCGTAATTGAAGCAGGGGCGCGCGTCTTTCGAGGGCGACGCCCAGATCAAAGTCTCATGCGCGTTGGTGAAGCGCTTGCCGCGGAAATTCGGCATCGGATTGCTTTTGCACCAGACGATGTCGTTCAAGATCCAGAAGCCAAGATTTTGCAAAATCGCGCCGACGCGAAAAATATTGTGATAGCTTCCTATTACCCACAAACAGCCGTCCGGCTTCAACACGCGTTTGGCGGCTTTCAACCACGCGACCGTAAAAGCGTCGTAAGCGGCGAAATCCTCGAACTTGTCCCAATCGTCATCGACGGCATCGACATGGCTGTGGTCGGGGCGCAGCAAATCGCCGCCCAACTGCAAATTATAAGGAGGATCGGCAAAAACCGCATCGACCGAATGCGCGGGCAATTCGTTCATCAAGCGAATGCTGTCCCCGATCAAAATGCGATCGAGCGGCAGGGTGGAGGCCGAAGCGGCCTTGAGGGTTTTCTTTACGGAATGCGGCATGACGGAGAGCATTATCTATAGAAATTAAGAAGTGGTAAAGAGTCGGCGGAAAGATGTTCTTGCAATCACCGCAAAAAAAATCCTCCAAAAAATAAACTTGAAATATATAACTGGGTTATATATATTGAAGGTCATCCTTGCGGCAACCGGAAAGGCCGAGTGTGAGAATTTTCAAGAGCAAGCGTTTTTCGAAATTCGCCAAAGACGAGGGCATAAGCGATGCAAAACTGTGTGCCGCAGTGAAAGACGCCGAGGCCGGATTGATCGACGCCGATTATGGCGGCGGCGTTATCAAGCAGAGGATTGCGCGTCCGAATGAAGGCAAATCAGGCGGCTATAGAACGATCATTCTGTATTGTCGCGGCGACAAGGCTTTTTTTGTTTATGGGTTTGGGAAGAACGCGCGCGACAACACAAACAAGATTGAGGAACGGGAATACAAGGAATTGGCAAAAATTACCTTTGCTCTTTCTGACGATCAGTTGGCAAAGCTGATCAAGGACGGCGTTTACATAAAGATAAAAGATGAGGGATAAAAAATGACCAAGGCTAGAACATACAAAAGCGACGCGCTTGCCGCGATACATGAAACGGTTTCCGGCATGTACGAGTCCGGCGTTATCGACAAACAGACGATGCGCCGGTTTGACGAGTCATGCTTAACGCCGATTCACGCTTTCAGCGCAAAGCAAATTCGCGCCTTGCGCGAGCGCGAGGGCGCAAGCCAGACCGTTTTTGCGCATTATCTGAATGTTACACCAACATCGGTCAGTCAATGGGAATGCGGGCGAAAAAAACCGGCAGGCGCAATCCTGAAACTTCTGTCTTTGATAGAACGCGGAGGCCTTGCCACTATTGCGTGAGGTCTAAGCCGATCTTTTCCCCGCCGCTCGCACCGGCGCAAAACTCTCCCTGTGCCACGCGGTCACGCCGTGCTGCGCCAACGCTGCTAAATGCTCGCTGGTGCCATACCCCGCATTGCGTTCCCATCCGTAAAAGGGAAATTCTTCCGCCAGCTTTTTCATCAAACGGTCGCGGTGGACTTTGGCGATGATCGAGGCCGCGGCGATCGAGAGGGATTTGTCGTCGCCTTTGATGACGGTAACGGCCTCGCAAGCCAGTTTCGGCGCGCGGTTGCCGTCGATGAGGGCGATGTCGATCGTTGCGCCCAGCTGCGCCACGGCTCTTTGCATCGCCAGCAGCGTCGCGCCCAAGATATTCAGCCGGTCGATTTCTTCGACGCTGGATTCGGCGATCGCAAAACGGCACATTTGCGTTAGCGGCTCGAAGAGATTCTCGCGCGCGGTTGGCGTCAGTTTTTTGCTGTCCTTGATGCGCGCGCCGATCGCTTCGGGAAAAACCTGCGGCAAAATCACAGCTGCGGCGGTGACGGGACCCGCCAAAGGCCCGCGCCCGACTTCATCGACGCCGCATATGATTTTTCCTTGCTTGCGGCCAAGGCGATCTTCAAAGGAAAAGTCGGGCATAGGATTCCGTGGGGCGATTCGGCAGGAACGTCCCTATCTATAGCAAAAACAACCCGTTTTCCGCAGGTCAAAAAAAGAGTTGTACGTTTTTCCGCGTATGGATTAGGATCGCAGGCATTGCAGATAAACCCGCATGAAGTTAAGGGTCGTGCGGCAGCCGTAGACTTCAAACGGCCACAAGTTACGCTTTATTCGTAGGAGCGGTTTTGAACCGCGAGGGCTGTTATAACAGAAATTCGCGGCTGGAAGCCGCCCCTACGGAACGGTAACTATAAGGGCGATCCGCAAAAACGCGGAGCAACGTAAACGCAACTAAGGAACGGTTTAAAATGAGACAAGGTCCCAACAGTGGCAGACGTCCCCGCAGCCGCCACCACGGCGGAAGCGATCGCGGCAATGATCGCAACGGCAACGGAAACGGCAATGGCGGCGGCAATCTTTCCGGCGGGAATCGTCCGCGCAGCGCGGCCTCTTTGAAGCACCAGTCGTTCGACAGCAATTGCGGCGATTTGCGCGTGCGCGGCAACGCTTGGCAAGTGTACGAAAAATATCAGGCGCTGGCGCGCGACGCCACCTCCGGTGGCGACCGCGTCACGGCGGAAAATTATTTGCAGCATGCCGAACATTATTTCCGCGTCATCGAAGCGATTAATGAAGCAACGGCGGCGGAACAACGCGCGCGCGGCGAGCCGGTGACGGCGTTCAGCGGGCAACCGGAAATCCCTCCCAGCTATTACCCTCTGGCAGGCGGGCCCGCCCGCGCGTCCGGCGGCGATCCCAACAACGCAGCAGGTCAACCGGCGACGCCGCCTCAGGCCGAAGCCGTGGTGCAGCAACGCACCCCCCCGTCCGCAAGCCCCTTCTTCACGCAAGAAGAAATAGACGAACAAAACGGCGAGCAACCGCCGCTGGCTTTGGCGAGATAAGAATTTGCGCGCGCTGCCTTTCTTGAAAATGCACGGCCTTGGCAACGACTTTGTCGTCATTGATTGCCGCGCAAACGATTTCGTCGTTACTGAAAAATTCTTGCGAGCCACGGCGAACCGCAAACGCGGCGTTGGTTGCGACCAGTTTGTCTTCTTGCGCAAGCCGAAATCGCCGCAAGCCGATGTTTTTCTGGAAATGTACAACGATGATACCAGCGTTGTTCGCGCTTGCGGCAACGCGACGCGCTGCATCGCCAGCCTTATGTTCAAGGAATTGGGGCGCAATAACTGCGTCATCGAAACGGTCGCCGGTTTGCTCAAAGCGTGGGAAGACCCCTCTGGCCTGATCGCCGTCGACTTCGGCGAACCCAATCTGGCGTGGGATCAAATCCCTCTCGCGCATGAAGCCGACACGTTGCATATGCCGTTGTCATACGGCGGCCTTTCCGATCCGTGCTGTGTCAATGTCGGCAATTCCCACGCCGTGTTTTTTGTTTCCGATGTCAACGCCGTTCCCTTAAGCGAAATCGGCCCGCGTTTTGAACGCGACCCGATTTTCCCCGACCGTTGTAATATTGAGATCGCGCAAATTTTGGCTCAGGATCGAATCCGCATGCGGGTGTGGGAACGCGGCACCGGCATCACCGAAGCTTGCGGCTCCGGCGCGCTCGCGACTTTGGTCGCGGCCGTGCGCCGCGGCCTTTGCGCGCGCCGCGCGACCCTTGTCCTTGACGGCGGAGAGTTGATTATCGAATGGCGCTCTGACAACCACGTCCTGTTGATCGGCGCGGCCTCGTTAAGCTTCACCGGCGCGATAGCAGAAAATTTCGGCGATGACGAACGCGCCGCCTGAAGTCCTGACCTTCGGCTGCCGCCTGAACAGCGTCGAATCCGAAACGATGCAGCGTCTCGCCTCGTCCGCAGGTCTTTGTGATACCGTCATCGTCAACACCTGCGCCGTCACCGCCGAGGCCGAGCGCCAAGCAGGGCAAGCTATCCGCCGCCTCAAACGCGAATCTCCGCATGTCCGCATCATCGTCACCGGCTGCGCCTCCCAAATCGACGCGCAGAAATATGCGGCGATGAAGGAGGTGGATGCGGTGATCCCCAACGACGCGAAAATGCAAGCCGAGAGTTTCACAAACCTTGTCGCTGCAAAGCCCTCTCCCCCCAAGGGGGGGAGAGGGTTGGGTGAGGGGGGACTCGGGTGTTTATACCCCCAATCTCCCCCCTCACCCCAACCCCTCTCCCCCCAAGAGGGGGAGAGGGGCTTGGCGATGCAACGCGCTTTCGTCCAGATCCAAACCGGCTGCAACTACCATTGCACTTTTTGTATCATCCCTTATGGCCGCGGGGCTTCGCGGTCGACCCCGATTGACGCCATCACGGCGCAAGTCCGCGCCTGTGCCGACAAAGGCTTTAACGAAATCGTTCTAACCGGCGTCGACATCGCCTCCTACGGCCAAGACTTACCCGACCGCCCCACGCTCGGCTCTCTCATCCGCCGCGTTTTGCAAGCAGTCCCGACATTGCCCCGCCTGCGCCTCTCTTCCCTCGACCCCGCCGCGATCGACGAGGATTTATGGGATTTGGTCGCGCAAGAACCCCGCCTCATGCCGCATCTGCACCTTAGCCTGCAAGCGGGCGACGATATGATTTTGAAGCGCATGAAACGCCGCCATTCGCGCGACGACATTTTTCGCCTCTGCGCCCGCGCCCGCCACTTGCGCCCCGACATCGTCTTCGGCGCCGACATCATAGCCGGTTTTCCAACCGAAACTGACGCGATGTTTGCCAACACCCATGATCTCGTCGAAAAATGCAGCCTGACATGGCTGCATGTTTTCCCCTATTCCGCGCGCAAACTCACCCCAGCCGCCAAAATGCCGCAAGTCCACGGCGCGATCCGCAAAGAACGCGCCGATCGCCTGCGCGCCTTGGGCGAAAGAGCCGCGCGGCGACATTACGAATCTTTGATCGGAACGACGGTCAAAGTTTTGGTCGAAAATAACGGCATCGGTTGTACGCCCCATTTCGCCAAACTGAAATTACAGGGGCAGGCGAGGGTTGGGGGGATTGTTGAGGCGCGGTGTGTGAGGGGAGAGAATGATGCGGTTGTGGCGGAGGTTGTTAAAGTGGTTTAAAACAGAAGTTGCTGCCATTCTCGCAAAAGCGGGAATGACGAATGGAGAATGAAATGAACGAAACCCCAAAACCCACATGGCTCTCCCGCCTCCGCTCCGGCCTTCACCGCAGCTCGTCCAAATTGACCTCCGGTATTGCGGACGTCTTTACCAAACGCAAACTCGACGCCGCCGCTTTGCAGGAGTTGGAGGAAACCTTGATCTCCGCCGATCTCGGCCCAAGCACGGCAGCGAGGCTGGTTGCGGAATTTGGCACAAACCGCTTTGGCAAAGATATCGGCGAAGACGAAGTCAAAGCCGCGCTTGCTCAGCAAATCGCCGCGATTTTGCAGCCTGTCGCCAAGCCTTTGGAGCCGGACCTGTCGCGCAAGCCTTTTGTCATCTTGGTCGTCGGCGTCAACGGCACCGGCAAAACGACGACCATCGGTAAATTCGCGCAAAGCTATGTCGATCACGGTTTGAAAGTGACCTTGGCCGCCGCGGACACCTTCCGCGCCGCGGCGATCAGCCAATTGCGAATCTGGGGCGAACGCGCCGGTGTGCCAGTCGTGGCGGGAGAGCAGGGCGGCGACGCCGCCGCTTTGGCTTATCGCGCGTTCGAGGAAGCCCGCGCCGATCAAAGCGACATTTTGATGATCGACACCGCTGGCCGTCTGCACAATAAAAACGACCTGATGCAGGAACTTGCCAAAATCGTCCGCGTCATCAAAAAACACGACCCCGAAGCGCCCCACGCCACGATCCTGACTCTGGACGCCACGACGGGGCAAAATGCGCACGCGCAGGTCGAAGCTTTTCTCTCTATGACAAACGTCACCGGACTTGTCGTCACCAAACTCGACGGCTCCGCCAAAGGCGGCGTGATTGTGGCGCTGGCCGACCGATTCAAACTCCCCATCTACGCTATCGGCGTCGGCGAACAGGCAGAGGATTTGCAGCCGTTTTTGGCGGAGGATTTCGCGAGGGCGTTGGTGGGCGGATGAAGAAGAAAAAACTGCAAGAGCCGTCATTCCCGCGAAAGCGGGAATCCATCCCCGCGCGTCTGCGCGGAAAGAGTCTGGCGGCGGTTGATGTGGAAATGCCACTGGACTCATGTGCTCGCTATCGCTCGTGATAGATTCCCGCTTTCGCGGGAATGACGTATGCTCAAGCACTATCGACGAATGAGGCTCTATGGCGGTGTGTCCAAGGAGATCAAACGCTAATCAACGGAGAACTCAACATGAGCTGGATAAATACCATTTCTTATTTTTTCGGCGGCGCTTTTCTCGCCAACGCCGTTCCACATATCGTCAGCGGCATGATGGGGCGCGCTTTTCAAAGCCCTTTTGCGAAGCCGTCCGGCGAAGGGCTTTCGTCATCGACCGTCAATATCGTTTGGGGATTCTTTAATGCGATCGTTGCGTATCTGCTTATTTTCCGCGTCGGAAATTTCGACTTGCATTCGATCCCGAATGTTTTTTCTGCGGGACTAGGCGCTTTCCTGATCGCCCTTTTTTCGGCGCGTCATTTTGGGAGATTCAACGGCGGCAATTCGCCTGCTCCTTAAGGTGACTTTGTCTGACGGTTAAGAATAACGATGAAGCAAAAATGTTGGGATTCCCTCCCCCTCTATGGGGGAGGGGATTATGCCGCCTTACAACCCCCAAGCTTGCGGCCTATAAGCAACGCTCATCATGCCTACATGATTCTGAATCCCTTCGGAAACGTCGGTCAGGGTTTCGTGTTGGTATTGGTAACTTGTCGTGACATCAAGACGGTTGGTTGCGTGCCATATCAAACTGGCATGTCCCCCTGCCAAGCTTTGAAGATTGCCGAAGGCGTTGGATTGATATTCCGCCGATTGGTAGTTGCCGCCGACGCCGATCGCAAACGCGGGGCTGATCGCGCGGGTGTCGTTTAACGATACTTGAGTCAAAAAAGCTTCGGCGCCGTTGCCGAAGGGATATTCGGCGCGCGAAGCGTCGGCGGCGATCACATCCTGGATGCCTTTGAAGTTAAAACCGAAGGCAAAATTCAGCTGGGGCGTCCAGCTCGCATTCGGGTTCTGCGCCGTTTCCTGCCGCGCTTCGTCATAGCCGACCGACGCCGTCGCCTTCATCTGCGGAGTCAGCTGCGTCCGCCAACCGATTGAAGGGCCAATCGTATCGACGACATTCAAAGTCCCCTCTGTCGCGCGAAAGCGTTGCGCCTGAACCGAAAACGATCCGGAATTCAAAGGGTCGAATTGATGCGTATAGGAGGGCGACGCGGAAAAAACCTCGTAATCCGTAAAAGCCGCGCTGTCGTAGTGCGAGGAGGTGTAACTTCCCGAAAGGCCAAGTTTGTCCGTCGGCAGAAAGTTATAAGAGATTTGCGGCGCGACCGTGCCGCCGAAATGGCGCGCGGGAACAAGGGGAAGGTTGCCGTAATTGGACATTTCGCTGGTGCGGGTCGTGTCGTAATCGACGTTGCCTTGCAGCCCCATTCCCCAGCGCTGAATTTGATCGGTCAGATTAAGTTTGGAATGGATGTCATTGGAATCGAACGCAGATTGGTTAAAATTATTGCTGGTCAAAATCGTATCGGAACGGATTGTCGCAAGGGGCGTTGTGTCGTTGACGATCAGCTCCGGCGACGTGATCGATCCCCAAAGGGACTTTGCCCCTGCGGTCAGAAACAAAGGATTGGAATCGAAATAGGCCGACTGCGTTCCGATCGCCTGAGCCATAAGCCCCCCGGGCATTTCGGCCGCAATCTTCTCGTCCGGTTCGTACAGAATATCTTGAGCTTGGGCCGCTGTAACGCAAGCCAATACAAGGATGCCTGCGCTTATCAAGCGCATAAAGAGAGGTGTTGTCGTCATGAATTAAAGAATCCCCGCTGTCGGGACGACGACGACATCGCCGGGTTTCAGGATAATGTCTTTATCCAATGCTTCCCCTTCGACGACGTCGTCATAGGGGAAGGGAATCGCCGCCTCATGGCCGTTCGTCCGGCGCAGGATGATGATATGCGCCTCGCTGGCATAGGGGGTCAGGCCGCCCGCTTGGCTCAACGCCTGCATGACGGTTAAATGGTGGCTCATAATCAATTCTCCGGCTTTGACGACTTGGCCGATCACGCTGACCGTATGGCCAAGATCGGCCTTGACCACCACGGAAACCGAGGCGTCGGGAATAAGGTTGCGCAGTTTGTCTTTAATGTCAGCTTGCGCTTCAATTGGAGTTTTGTCCTGCACGTCGACAGACCCGATCAAGGGAAAGTCCACGCTGCCGTCCGGCAGCACAACCGCCTCGCGGTCAAGCGCGTCCTCTTTCCAGACCGAAATTTGCAACACGTCCCCCGGCTGTATAGTAAACGCGTCTTCTTCCGCCAAAGTGGGGAGGGCAATCAGACAAAGCGCCAGAGACAGGAACAGGAATTTCAAAACCGATTTCATTTATTTTCCATTTTTGAAGATTGGATATTATACTGCGCCACGCCAAAAACTGTGATTTTTCGTAGGAGCGGGGGGCCGCCGCCCCCCCCGGTTGTTTAGTGAAAATAACCCGCGGGTCCGCCCCGCG
>JARLJD010000119.1 GCA_031291395.1 Alphaproteobacteria bacterium
CATCTCCGGCGTCTGCACATCGGCGAAGTCGCGGAACATGGTCAAAAGTTCCGGCAGGTTAACGAATTTGGCGAAACGCGTGTGCATGCGGTAGCCGGAGCCGGAGGGGGCGAGTTCCAAGGCCGTGACGGCCTCGCCGAAGTTGGCAGCCCAAGCGTCGAATTGCGCCATGCCCGCCGCTGCCAAAGCTTCGGGGGCGAGATAGCGTTGCATGGTGTAAAGCTCCGCCATTGTATTGGAAATGGGGGTGCCTGTGGCAAACACCACGCCTTTGCCGTTATTGCGTTCCCGCAACCAACGGGTTTTGATATGCATATCGGTCGAGCGGTTGCTGGTCGAGTTGGGCAATCCCGCCACACGGCTCATTTTGGTGACGA
Source organism: Alphaproteobacteria bacterium (assembly GCA_031291395.1). GTDB lineage: Bacteria > Pseudomonadota > Alphaproteobacteria > UBA9219 > UBA9219 > CAIXLI01. The sequence goes on from JARLJD010000119.1 coordinate 378, forward strand.
AGCCGAGGTTTTTGTAAATGTCGGCCTCGTCCACGAAGATACGGTCGATGCCGAGTTCCTCAAAGGTAATGGTATTGTCTTTCTTCTCGCGTTTGGCGCGGTCTTCGATCTTTTTACTCAACCGTTTCTTGGCAGCTTCCAGCATTTTGACGATGCGCCTGTTGCCCTTGTCGGCATTGGCATCGCGGATCGCTTCTTCCAAGGAGTCCAGTTCGGCTTCCATATAGGCGTCGAACAGATCATCGGACACTGGCAGGCGTTCAAAACTTGTATGCGAAACGATGACCGCGTCATAATTGCCGGTCGCTATGCGCGACATGGCTTGCTGGCGGTTGCCGGACTGGAAATAATCTTTCCCTGCCACGAAGATATTGGCTTGGGGATAGAGGCTCAGGAACTCCTTGCCCCATTGATCGACCAGATGGTTGGGGACGATCATCATGCTCTTTTTGACAAGGCCGATGCGTTTGGCCTCCATAGCGGCCGCTGTCATGACCCACGTTTTGCCTGCGCCGACGCAGTGTGCCAAAAGCGTGCTGTCGCCTTGCAGAATACGCCAGACCGCATTCTTCTGGTGCGGGGCAAGCTCGCCGTCGCGCAGGACGGTTTTGTTCATGTTGGGGAAGGTCAGGTGTGAGCCGTCATAGGTGCGCAGGCGGATCGAGTTGAATTTCTCGTTGTAAATACCCGCAAGGCGACTGGCGCGGTTCTCGTCCTTCCATATCCATTCGACAAACTTGTCCTTGAGCTTTTGCTGCGCCTCTCTGGCTTCAAGCGTCTGCCTTTCATTGATGACGCGCTTTTCACCGTCCGGCGTACTGAGCGTGTCATAGGCGGTCGGCACCTTGCCGTTCAGCGCATCTTCGATCAGATTGACGGCGGTGAAACGCGAGGTGCCGTAGGTCGTGATATTGGCGACGTTGGATTTGACCATTTCCTTGATCGTGACCGCCCATGTCGAAAGATCGGCCATATAATCGACGCGCACGGCGCTCTGGCTGGCTTCGATGATTTCAGCGACGAAGTCGGCGATGTCGTCGGTCGGGATCCATGTCGCGCCCAATCGTGCCGTAATCTCGTTCGGCATAAGGTCGGTCGGTTGCACGTCTTCAAGTGGCGCGATGTTGCGTAGGTATTTTTTGTCCAAATTGGCAGCAGATTTTGCCGTCGCCAGTTTCTGCCGCACATTGCCGCTGAGATATTCGTCGGCTGTCTCCCATTCTCCGGTTTCGGGGTTTTCATAGACGAGATTGCCCAATTCCCGCTGCAAAGCGGCAACACTCTGTCCCGTGAGAGCCGCCATGCGTCCCCATTCAAGGCGTCCGTATTCATTCAAAGAAACAGCCAAGGCTTCGGCGGCGGTTTCGGCGCTGATGACGGGGTGATAGCGTTCGAGCGTTCGCTTCTCGAATATCGCGGCTTTCTTGGCCTTGTTTGCGGATTCATCGTATTCTGATTCCAAAGACAGAAGTAAAGGCGCGTCGGGATCGTCGCTAAAGGCGATACGGTTTTGTTTTGATGACAGGCAGCCATATTCCATGACGAAGCGGTCATAGACATAGTTCAGGCTATGCCGCGCCTGCATGATCGTCTTTTCATCGCTGTCCGAAAGCTGCGTTAGCAAAACCTCGCGCACACAATCGCGGATTTTAATCATGCCGCGAATAAGCGTTTCGGTTTTCGGCTTACGCGCAACAGGGATAAACTCATTGTCCTGCCGTTGGTTGAGAATGTTGTCGATAACGACGAACGCACCGTTCTTGATGCCGGAAAAGACGCTTTCGTCTGCCGCAAACTGCGGCACGGGCGCAGTGGTTGGTTCTTCGATGCGCGGCGCATAGATTTTCTGTGGCAGCTGGGCAACGGCGTTTTGCAGTGTTTCCACGGTAATCCCGCCCAACAGTTCCGGCTGCTCCGCATAGCGGCTATGCACGAGTTTCATCGTGCCGAGCATCATTTGCGGATTCTGGATGTAATATTCGTTCAGCGGAAATGCGCCGTCCCCTGCCGAGGAGTCATAATCCTCGACATTAACCCACGATGCGCCGACCGGCTCTTTCCCTTGGGCGCGTTTTTGCAGAAAGATGATGTCGGTTGTCACAACCGTACCGGCATTGTCCTTAAAAGATGTGTTGGGCAGACGGATCGCGCCAAGAAAATCCGATTTCGAGGCAAGGTGCTGACGGATAATGTCATCCTTTTTATTCATCGTGTAGCGGCTGGTGATGAAGGCCAGAACGCCGCCTTCGCGCAATTTGTCGAGCGATTTGACGAAGAAATAATCGTGGATCGAGGCTGTTTGCCAAGATTTATATTGCGGATCGTGGACGCCGTAATTGCCAAACGGCACATTGCCTATCGCCACGTCGAAGAAATTATCGGGAAACGGCGCTTCCTCGAATCCTGTCTCGAAAATGGCGGCGTCTTCATATAGGGCTTTGGCTATTCTAGCTGTGATCGAATCCAGTTCAATACCGGCGCGCAGCGCGCGCGGCCTGAAGGATTCCGGCATAAGGCCGAAGAAATTGCCGACGCCGATGCTCGGCTCCAATATTCGCGCTCCGGCTCCCACCCCCAGACGTTCCAACGCCGACCACATCGCATTGATGACAAGCGGCGAGGTATAATGGGCGTTGGAGACAGACGCGCTGGCGGCGCTATGCTCCTTGCTCGTCAGAAGATTTTTTAACGTATCGCGAACATCGTTCCATTCATCGGCGCGACCTGTGTAATAATCGAACGCGGCGGGCATGGCTCCCCAGCCCGTATAGCGGGCAAGGACATGCTTTTCCTGTTCGGTGGCTCGCCGATCCTCCCGTTCGATC
>JARLJD010000120.1 GCA_031291395.1 Alphaproteobacteria bacterium
CATCTCCGGCGTCTGCACATCGGCGAAGTCGCGGAACATGGTCAAAAGTTCCGGCAGGTTAACGAATTTGGCGAAACGCGTGTGCATGCGGTAGCCGGAGCCGGAGGGGGCGAGTTCCAAGGCCGTGACGGCCTCGCCGAAATTGGCCGCCCATGCGTCGAATTGCGCCATGCCCGCCGAAGCCAAGGCTTCGGGGGCGAGATAGCGTTGCATGGTGTAAAGTTCCGCCATTGTATTGGATATGGGGGTGCCAGTGGCAAACACGACGCCCTTGCCGTTATTACGTTCCCGCAACCAACGGGTTTTGATGTGCATATCGGTCGAGCGGTTGCTGGTCGAGTTGGGCAAGCCAGCCACGCGGCTCATTTTGGTGACGAAGCCGAGGTTTTTGTAAATGTCGGCCTCGTCCACGAAGATACGGTCGATGCCGAGTTCTTCAAAGGTAATGGTATTGTCCTTCTTCTCGCGTTTGGCGCGATCCTCGATCTTTTTGCTCAACCGCTTTTTGGCGGCTTCCAGCATTTTGACGATGCGGCGGCTGCCCTTGTCAGCATTGGCATCGCGGATGGCGTCTTCGAGGGAGTCCAGTTCGGCTTCCATATAGGCGTCGAACAACTCATCTGATACCGGCAGGCGTTCAAAGCTTGTGTGCGACACGATGACCGCATCGTAGTTTCCGGTCGCGATGCGCGACATAGCCTGCTGGCGGTTGCCGGACTGGAAATGATCTTTCCCCGCCACGAAGATATTGGCTTGCGGGTAGAGGCTCAGGAACTCCTTGCCCCATTGATCGACCAGATGGTTGGGGACAATCATCATGTTCTTTTTGACAAGGCCGATGCGTTTGGCTTCCATAGCGGCCGCCGTCATAACCCATGTTTTCCCCGCGCCGACGCAATGGGCAAGCAAAGTACTGTCGCCCTGCAGAATACGCCACACGGCGTTCTTTTGGTGGGGGGCAAGTTCACCGTCGCGCAAAACGGTTTTGTTCATGTTGGGAAAGGTCAGGTGTGAGCCGTCATAGCTGCGCAGACGTATGGAGTTGAATTTCTCGTTGTAGATACCCGCAAGGCGGCTGGTGCGGTTCTTCGATGCGCGGCGCGTAGATGTTTTCCGGCAGTTTTGCGACGGCGGTTTGCAATAGCTCTGGCGTAATATCTCCCAGTAATTCCGGCTGCTCCGCATAGCGGCTATGCACAAGCTTCATCGTGCCGAGCATCATTTGCGGGTTTTGGATGTAGTATTCGTTCAGTGGAAACTCGCCGTTGTCTTCAGGGCATGCATAATCTTCAACATTCACCCACGATGCGCCGACCGGCTCTTTTCCTTGGGCGCGTTTTTGTAAAAAGATAATGTCGGTTGTCACGACCGTACCGGCATTGTCCTTAAATCAGGTGTTTGGCAGACGGATCGCGCCGAGAAGATCAGCCTTCGAGGCAAGGTGCTTGCGGATAATGTCGTCTTTTTTATCCATCGTGTAGCGGCTGGTAATGAAGGCCAGAACGCCGCCTTCGCGCAATTTGTCGAGCGATTTGACGAAGAAATAATCGTGGATCGAGGCCGTCTGATAGGGCTTGTAGTCTGGATCGTGGACGCCGTAATTGCCGAAAGGCACGTTGCCTATCGCCACGTCGAAGAAATTATCGGGAAACGGCGCTTCCTCGAATCCTATCTCGAAAATGGCGGCGTCTTCATAAAGCGCCTTGGCTATTCTGGCCGTGATCGAATCCAGTTCGATACCGGCGCGGAGCGCGCGCGGCCTGAAGGATTCCGGCATGAGGCCGAAGAAATTGCCGACGCCGATGCTCGGCTCCAATATCCGCGCTCCGGCACCGATGCCAAGACGTTCCAGCGCCGACCACACTGCATTGATGACAAGCGGCGACGTATAATGGGCGTTGGAAACCGACGCGCTGGCGGCGCTATGCTCCTTGCTCGTCAGAAGGTTCTTTAACGTATCGCGCACATCGTTCCATTCATCGGCGCGACCTGTGTAATAATCGAACGCGGCGGGCATGGCTCCCCAGCCCGTATAGCGGGCGAGGACATGCTTTTCCTGTTCGGTGGCTCGCCGATTCTCCCGTTCGATCACTTTTAGGAGTTGGATGGCGTCGAGGTTTAGCTGCGCTTTCTCGCGCAAACTGCCTTCCCCGATATGGCTTTCAGCTGTGATACGATAATCGCGGGAAGGCTTGGCTGGTTCGCTTTCTTCGGCGAAGGTGAGATTTACAGATCCATCTCGCCCATCATTTCCTCCTCGTCCTCCTCGTCCTGCGTCGTTGGGCGCATCAGAATCCGCCACGCTTCCATCTCCGCCAGCGACGGCGGCAGTCTCTCTGTTTTCTCCAGACTGATCTGCAGATCGAGCAGGTCGTTCGATCTCTGAGTCAGTGTCCTCTTGAGCATTTGTTGCGACAGCAGTTCCTCCACTAACTCCGGCTGGTTCTCCCGCCAGAATTTGAGAATGATCTTCTCCATCGGCCCGTCGAACTTCATGTTCGTCAACATTCTCTCTGTCTGATGAAACGCGGTTTGCATCTGCATGGGTTTTCTCCTGTTGGGGTGAGAGTTGGGAAAAGAAATCGAATTGATCGGGGTTGGCTTTTTTGCTGCGCCGAGAGGGCTTGGCAGAGCGTAAATCTCGGCTGGATTCTACCTCTAATGATTCCAGCTTTTCTACATCAAAAATGCGAGGGTCGGTAGGAGCGGTCATGAAAAATCTCCTTTGAAAAAATGCGTTAACGATTGAGGTTGTTAGAATTTGTTGCAAGCCCTTGATTTTCAGGCGTAAATATTTTATGTTATTCTTTAGTAATCTTTGTTATTTCAGAACTGCAGGAAGGCAGCCATGACGCTCAGCATTTCTTTGACCCCGCAGCTTGAAAATATGGTTCGCGCCAAGATCGACAGCGGCATGTATTCATCCGCAAGCGAAGTCGTGCGCGAAGCCCTGAGGCTGCTTGATGAACAGGATCAGTTGCGGAAAAACCGCCTTGAAACCCTGCGCAGGGATATTGACGCGGGCATCAAAAGCGGGCGCGGCCGCAAGGAGACGGCGGAGGAGGTTATCAAGCGGGCGCGTTTCAAAAAAAAGAACATGCGGTAAAACAATGGATTATACGCTTTCTCCGCTGGCCGACGACGATCTCGACGAAATCTGGCTGCACATCGCGCAGGATAACGAACCAGCCGCCGACGGCATGATCCGCAAAATATTCGAGACGATAAGCCTTATAACCGAGCAGCCGCTATGGGGCGCGCGCGGGACGAACTGAGGCCGCGGATACGTTCCTTGGCCGTTTCGCCTTACATCATTTTCTATCGCCCCGAACCGGATATGATCGAGATTGTGCGCATTCTTCATCATGCGCGCGATGTCGATGCGATTTTCCACTAACGGATCACAAACGTCCCCCTCTATCCATGCTGATTATCGCCCTGTAAAATCGCATCCTGCAGGTCTTGCAAATAACGCAGCACGGCGGCGCGAGAAGTCCAGAGGATGGTTGCCGAAACTTGCCGTCGCTTTCAATCGTATGGAGGAGGGGTTCTGTTTGCCATGATTGCGCTTTAATACCGCGTCCTTGTGCTGGTTTGTTTTGCTGTGGATCGGGCTTGATTTTGTTTTTTCATTTTCTTTCCTTTTACCTACTCCCTAAATAAAGAAGCGCGCTTCCCTTAACAAACCTCGCCGAAGCGAGGGGTGGTATCAACCTGTTTGAATGGCTCCGGCGATACCCCACGGTCGGCCGCCTGTGGGCACGGAGCGAAACAAACGCGTTCTTGCGAACGTGGGGGTGTTATAGACGAGGCGGAGGGGGACGTCAAGGGAAAAATCACATTGGGTGTGATTTTTCTTTTTTTGGTGGGTTGTTCTGCTTGGGGGGTGGCGCGAGGCAAACGAACGGAAGACTTGCCCTCGCTTTCCGCCTTTGCTTGGAAAGCGGAGCCTGCCTTTGCGATGGCGGAGGTGCGGCGCGTTGCGGGGGTGGGGGGTGATAAGCCTGTTTCTACCCTTTTTTGGTCAGAAGTTGCTTAATATGGGTTGACTTCTGTTCGGGAGGTGGTATGAAAGTAATTTTTTTATTTTGGCAATACCGAGGCGTAGGTTATATTAGGGCTGGCATTGATCTTTAACAACTCTGGATGGAGAGGGTGTTATGAGCAAAAAGGGATTTCAAAGAGCTCGGAAAGAGGCCTTGGCATTAAAAAGAATGTCCGAGAAAGGCACCTCGCCCAAAAGTCAAAGCGTGGCAATCGTTCACGGCGATAGGGACACTTCAAATGCGTGGCGCAGCCTCGCTCGTTGGGCGACACTGGGGGTGGTGTCCATCGTTGCATTAGTGGGCGTAAAAGCGACTGCATTTGCTGCTGGTGAAATCTGTGGTGATGCAGACGGCGATATTTACTTTTCAGCGCCATGGTTAAAAGGGCACCCGACAGCTACAGATATGGCAATATTGGAAACCGTAGCGAAATTCGTTACGAAATCAGATCCAACTATAAAAGACGTTCCGGAAATTGTGGCATGTCCAGGAACGGGGGCGTGGCGTCGGGTGCATCCGCAAAATAATGAAGAAAAACATCGGCAACTTGTTAAAGAAGCACTCCAATACGGAAAAGGGATGAAACTAAGCAGCGGTGGCCCCGGCGGCACACACTGATGCTCGCACAGTTTCCCGACTATTCAGCAGATCAAGCAAAATTGTCCCAAGCCGATTTTCGTTCGTGAGCATCGGCGTGTGATTTCGCAAGCGTCATCGACTGATAAAGGGGCGATGATCGTTTAATCTGTGGACGTGCGCCCAATCTCGCTTACTTCAAAAACGGATCACACGCGTTTTGATCTTTACGTCTTGGGCAGTGAATGGCTTCACTGACTGCTTGATGTTTGGCTTAGTCTTACGCGTCATAAAAGGAAGCATGGGAAAATTATTTGACTAGAAAAATACCCCTTCAAAAATAGCAAAAGCGGCACAAAACCGCCTTAAGGCGGGCATATTGGCGCTGGTCGTCCTGTCCCAATGCCTTTTCCTTTAGGCAACGGATATGACGGAGCGACCTTAGGTTTGGATATACCGCCCTCAAGTAAGTCGGCAAGCGCGAGTCCCTTTTTAGACTCTTCTCGGTTTTTAGTGCGTGATCCTGGGGCTACTTTTACAACCAACCGGTTAAAGTAATATTCACGGTTTTTATATTCTTTGAGGTTGCTAAACTTTCTGTGTTTTATTTGCTCGGCCTGATGAAAAACATCCTCGCCATTTTGGGTGCGTCCCCCCTCTTTGTATTGTCTACGACCATTGTTCTGTATTTTCTCCCGTTCCCACGGCGACAATTTTACTTTCTCGCCAGTTTTTTTATCGATGAATACAAAATCCTTAAGTGCCAACATATGCACCGTTTCCGCTCTTGCAGCCGCTCTTGCCTCTGGCGTGTCGTCACCATAATACTTTCTCGCTTCTTCAAGGTAGAACAGGGCGTTTAAGAACCATTTACTCGATCCGACATCCTCAGCCATTGCGTCTACCTTGGCTTTTTCTTCTTCGCCAACCGCTGCACCGCCAGCGACAAGCCCTTTGTCGATGCCGCTTATGGCCGTTTCGATGCCCTGCAACACCGCCTGTACGATTGCCGATACGTCGTTTTCGCCGTTTATCGGAAATGCGCCGTTCTTCGCTTTGTCGAGAAAACGATGAATGACATCGACGATGCGAGAGTTGTTAAAATCGGCGCGCCCGCAAAGGGCGAGCTTTATTTTCGTTAGAGCTGTTCCAAGGTCGGGATGTTTTTTTAAAAAATCAGCGTTGCGCGGGTCTTCAGGATGGGCAAGCGCATGAAAAGTCCCCCTTATCCTCTTCAGGAATTCGGGATGGGTCTTTATGAAATCGGCATTTGCGGATTCCGATTTGATCCGGCCACCTATTCCGAAAGTTATCCGGCCACTGTTCCGATCATTATCCGGCCACCGTTCCGAAAGTTATCCGGCCACTGTTCCGATTTGATCCGGCCACATCTTGTGGTTGAGGATCAGG
>JARLJD010000121.1 GCA_031291395.1 Alphaproteobacteria bacterium
ATATTTTTTATTTATTATTATTAGATAAAAATCCCCGCAACAAACAAAACAACAAAAACAACCACCGCCCCCCACCCCCCCCCCCCCCCCCCCCCCCCCCCCCGACCCTCCTTGCCTTTACGGAACAGAAGGAAGTGCCAAAGCATTCCTAACCGCATCGCAGATTTCTTCAAGGGAAAAAGGTTTCGCGATGACTTTATGCACCAAGGCGTCGAGATTATGCGCACGCATGCGCTCTTGGGCGTAGCCGGAAATCATCACGACGCGCAGATCGGGGTATTGGCGCGTCGCCTTCATCGCCAAGGCGATGCCGTCGACGTTGGGCATAACGATATCGCTGACAAGAACGTCGAATTTTTCATGCGCCAACATGTCCAGCGCCTGCTGCCCGTCAACCGCCGCAGCAACAATGTACCCGACGGAAGATAGGGCGCGGACAACAAACTCGCGCACGGCAGGATTGTCCTCGGCGACAATAACCTTCGCGACCTCCGGCGGCAAAGAATCGTCATTCGACGGCATTCGCGCCCCCTTTCGCTGAGTCGCTGTCTCTCGCATAGAACTCAAGCTTTACGTCTTCGATCGTATGTTCCATCGCGGTGGCAACCTCGGTGTGGAAAGGAACATCGCCTTCGGGCGCAATTGTAGCGGCAGGCGCATCGACCTGCCAGCTTTGAATGACTTTCTGGTCGGGGCCAAGCGCCTGCGCCCTGATGTCGGGAATCAATTGCACTTCGGAGGTCGTATTATGGATAACGCCGTCGACATACAGCTTCATCGTTCCGCTGTCGTACCGAAGATCCGATTTGACCTGATCGAACCTCAACCCGTCCCATGACGGAGGAACAGACAGGCCAACAGAATCGTAAAAACCGCGCAGGGCGGGAAGGGCTTTGACGATCGGCTGGCGATCAAGCATCGGCCACGCGAGCAAAGCCGCCGCCAGCGCAACCCAACCCGCAATTTTTAACAAGTTTTTGCCCCATTTCCGCGATTTAATCACGACAGGCAAATGAGCGGGTTCGTCCGGCGGCGGCGCTTGGGGCGTCTCCGCCTCCGGCCTTGTCGAAGGTTTGAAGAAAGGGGCCGCTGGGGCAGCCTGTCCTTTTTGCAGCGCCGCGGGAATGGGCGTAAAATCCTCAGACGGCAGGACGACGTCGATATTTGTCGGCAAAGCGGCATGCCACTCATGCTTGCACCGCGCGCACCGCACCTGCCGCCCCCCTTGGGCGAAAAGGCCGATTTGCACAAGATAGCGCGTGCGGCAAGAGGGGCATTCCAATATCATTCTGCGGACTAGAAGCTCGATAGGTTGGGAAAAAGGTTTATCATCCAGCGAATCATGTTTTGTTATAATACAACCGGATTTTCTTCCTGTCCCTAACCTCTAACCCCTACCCTCCATGCTCCTCTCCTTCGAAAATGTCTGCCTGACCTATGCGCCTAAGCGCAGGATTTTGGATGATGTCAGTTTTTGCCTGCCTGAGGCGGGTTTTGCCTTTCTGACCGGCTCCAGCGGCGCGGGAAAATCGTCGCTTTTGCGGCTGGTCTATCAGGCGGAAGAACCGACCAGCGGGCAAATCAGGCTTTTCGGCGAAGCATTGGTTAAAGGCGGGCATAAAAAACAAGCCGAATTGCGCCGTAAAATCGGCGTCGTTTTTCAGGATTTCCGCCTGATTCCCCATTTAACGGCGTGGGAAAACGCCGCTTTGCCGCTGCGCCTGACCGATGCGAGCGACGATTATATCAAACGCCACGCGCGCGAATTGCTGGAATGGGTGGGAGTGGGATCCCGCATGGACGCCTATCCGGCCGAACTTTCCGGCGGCGAGCAACAGCGCGTCGCCATTGCCCGCGCCGTGATGACCAAACCCCGTCTGCTTCTGGCCGACGAGCCGACCGGAAACGTCGACGAAGACACCGCGCTGAAATTGTTCCATCTTTTCGACGAACTCAACAAACTCGGCACCGCAGTGATTTTGGCAACGCATCAAAGCCGTTTGGTGGACAAATTCCATAAGCCCGCGATGCAGCTTTGCGGAGGGAAGATCGTTGGTGATAAAGTGTAGGCCATACATACGGGAGGGCGACCAATGCAATCCGATTCTATGCCAGAGATGAACAAGCTTGTTTCAGATTTCGACAGTTGCAGTATTACGAAGGGCAAATTATTCCCCTGCAAATACCTCAAAGATCGCGTTGGGGTAGCTTTTTATGAGCAGATTGAGGCCGCAGGCGAAACAGAAATTGATGAAAAAACAATCAGCCTTACGCCCACGCCTGCCTTGGTAGACCTTTTTGAGAGAATGCAACAAAAGAACGTGGTTGCAGGGCATTGGGGGCTGATGGCCCCCCATAGAAATTGGCTTAAGCAACGGATTTCCGCCGTCTTGCGTCAAAAGCTATCCAATGGCAAGCCTCCAACATTGAGGATCTTACCACCCGTCAAATTTTCTTGACGCACAAGAATCGGATGTGATTCAAGGATTCTCCACAAATTTTGGAGGTTCTGATGGGCAGGTCGGACGCATTGGTGAAAGCCATTGAGGATGATTTTAAACGGAAACATCCCCTTTATCACAAATCGCGGCGCGAAGGGTTAACC
>JARLJD010000122.1 GCA_031291395.1 Alphaproteobacteria bacterium
CCGACACCCTGCGTTTTTTTTCTTGACTCTACCAGCAATTTTTGCTATAGTTTTTTGTATGATTTAGAATTGTATCTACAGAAGATCAAGAGACAGAATAGGCCGCCGCGAGAAATCGCAGAGCGGCCTTCTCTTTGAGTACATCCAAAGCGCGGCGGTAACATTTGAATTCGCCTCGCCTTTATAAAGCCGCCTAGCGCGGCACTTTTCCACACAACAAAAACGGTTCCGCGAACCAATCACATTCGAGGCTTCCCTCGCTGGCGGCGCATTTGCGTCGATGCAACCGGTGCGGCTGGCGCCTTGTGTTTTGGCGCGTTTGTTCTTTGCAGATAAGTTCTGGAACACATAGCGCGTTTCCTGTCACGGCATCCAATCCTCAATCGATCATCACGCCGTCGAGTCATTTCCCAACAATTCATTTCCAGCAAAGGAGTTTCCCATGTTCGACATCAGAAGAGCCGCCTTATCTCTGGTCGCAGCGAAAAACCTTACGACAAAAGAGAAAATACATATCAAGGATTTTGCTCGGATTGAAATCCAGCCCTTCAGGTTCGGCGGATACGGCCTCGATGGCCGCGAGATTTTGGAGCCGTGCGATGTGGAAAAGGTCAACACATGGGCTGTGTGCGGGTATTACGGTCATTACGGCAATGATCACGGCTTCGAGATTCTGGAAGCGTTCGATACCAAGGGCGACGCGTTGAGATAATATTTGATCGTGGTCAATGTTCACCCCGCGTTTGATCGTCGGCGACCGCGGCGGCCAATGCCTCAAGGCAGGCCAGCGCCCCGCTATGCGAGGTGACGCATGGAAAACATCGCGCCCGTTTTTCTATGCCGCTTCCTACCGGAACTCGGGGCAGAAAGTCTTGAAGACGCGGTTGCGAAGTTTCGGGATGGCAAACCGTAACCGCGCGACAGGAAAGCGCAAAAACAAATCCACAAACTGAAGGCAAGAAAGGAAGGTCACCATGTGTGTTCTGATTTCTGTCGAGGCTGAATTTCCGGAACTCCCCTCGTCTGCGGCGGAGGCTGTGCGTTGCCCC
>JARLJD010000123.1 GCA_031291395.1 Alphaproteobacteria bacterium
GCGAAAAATCGCCGAGCGAACCGTCGGCGGATTGATGCGCGCACTCGAAACTTGCGCCGACATCTTCAAGCCCACAGAATGCAAAAATTATTTCGCAGCCTGCGGATATGATCCAGTTTGATCGGAGTCCGCTCTAGGTTTTTTGCTGCGATATGTATAGTGCTGTATCATCTCAACGCATTTGGCTTGATACAAGGGAACATTACAACATGGCACCTCAGTATTGGGGTATCGTTCTTTTTTATTCTATCTGGTTTCATTTTAACATACGTATATCCAGAATTGAACTCAAGCCGAAAAATAAAAGTATTTTTAATAGCTAGAGCCGCGCGTATATGGCCGCTACATATTGCATCCATAATACTTTGATTCATTATTCTTAAATGTAATTACTCATATCTCGTCCCGTCTGAGCGCAATACATCAGTAATTTTGTCAAATGTGTTCTTAGTTCAGGGGTGGATTCCGGTTTCAGATTATTTTTTTAGTTACAAGTCAGCAAGCTTGAGCGTGTCTACTGAATTGTTTTTCTATTTAAGCTTTACTTTATTAATATTTAATTTTAATAAAACCTATGCCTTGAAGATTATAATTGCTCTATTGTTAGTTTTTTGTATGGTTGAGATTGCATATTTGACTGGCGTAAAGCCATATAACGGGTTAGACTGGAGCGTGTCCACCTTAGGTCTCCTATATATAAACCCACTGACTCGGATATTTGAATTCACGCTTGGGATGGGCGCGGCTTTAGCATTTTCGAAGTTACGTTTTCGGTTTAAGGCTGATGTGATAAATGGGACTGCCGTAGAGGTAATTGTTATTATTATCTTTTTATTGAATGTGTCATTTATGCCAGCAATTAAGCAGCTTGGGCTCTCGCTGATCGGGCCTCCCGTCGATATATGGCTAGACAAAGGGGCTGCGACTTGTATAAGCGTGGCAATGTTGCTGCCAATTATGGCGCTTGAGCGAGGCCTTATCTCGCGTATAATTGGAAGTCGAACTGGGGTATTTCTCGGCGAGCTGTCTTTCGCAATCTATTTGGTGCACTACGTCTTATTGAGGGCTTATACAGTGCGATCGAGCTATTTTGCGGAATGGCCTAGCTCATATAGGCTATCTTTATTTTTCATTTTATTATTATGCATTTATTTGTTAATGCACCTATTTATCGAGAAACCTGTCCGAAAAGTGATCCTAAAATTTTTTACAGGGGCTCGAATTCCACAATGTGGGCAAACCTTTGCGGCATCGCTAACAGATTAACCGCACTCTCGGCAGGAACGTAAGGCCATTTCGTGTTCCAAAATTCATAAATGACGGTCGCTCGCGCATAGTAACGCGGTTACGGTGACAGTGCACGAGTTGACGCAGAAAGCGCAATGCATCGCCTTTCGGACAGGGGCCGTGTTGCCCGCGTCGCGTTTCCCATCATGTCACGCAACGCGCGATCGAAGGGCGCGGAAGTTTTTCGCTTTGCGTTGCGCGACCGGATCGGCGCGGCGGCGGCCATCGTCACGGACGGCCATGTCGCCGGCAAGCCGCAGGTGGGAAACTTAAAAAACCGTCATTGCGAGGAGCCGAAGGCGACGAAGCAATCCATAAAACGTCGCCGCATCAAGCACGTCGCAGGAATGGATTGCTTCGCTGCGCTCGCAATGACGGCGGCAATGACTGCGGAGGTGGAGGTTTTTGGAGGTTCCCAGGTGATCCGAATCGAGCGGGAGTGAGCCGCGCGGGCGATTTCGGCATTTTGCGTCCGCGAACTCGGAGCGTTCACGCCTTGCCCTTGAACGCGGGGAGCTTGTCGCCGATGCGCGCCGTCATTTCGGCTCCCAGCATCTGGAGATTGAGATAAGGCCGCACCATCACTTCGAACTCGACAATCTTGCCGTCTGCGTCGAAGCGAATGATATCGACGCCCTTGAGGCTTTTGTCCGCGATGCGGGCGCTGAATTCGAGGACGACGCTCATCCCGTCGCCGGTGGCGAATTCCCGCTGATGTTCGAAGTCCTCGAAGACGGTCATCACCGTGCCGATCACGAGAATCAGGGCGGCGGCCGGCTGGTAGGGGGCAAAAGCCATTGGCGAACGAAAGATCGCGTCGGGATGAACAATGGTATGAAGTTCGCTCATATCCCGGCGTCGAACGAACTCATGCCAAAGCCGCAAGGCGGCCGCGACGGGCGCGGGCCGATCGGCGGGAACGGCTGCCATTCGGACGTTCTCTCCTGTGGTTCCTGCGCTTCGATCAGCATACGATCGGCGGCAGGATGCCGGAATCAGGATTTCCGCACAAGGCGGGGCGGCGGGCGCCAATTTTGCGGCTTGACGTCGGACTATTGTGTTCCTAATTTGTTCGCGTCACTTCACCGGGGGATTCCATGCGGCTGTTCTGGGCGCCCAATACGCGGTCGATGCGCGCTCTCTGGATGCTGGAGGAAATCGGCGCGCCTTACGAGCGCGTGCTGGTGGATTTGAAATCCGGCGCCCAGCACCGGCCGGACTATCACGCCATCAACCCGATGGAGAAAGTCCCGGCGCTCCAGGACGGCGCGGCTTGCGTCGCGGAATCGGGCGCCATCATCGCTTATCTGGCCGAGAAATTCCCGGAAATTGGGCTGGCCCCGCCGATCGGCGCGCCGACGCGCGGGCGTTTTTTGCAATGGCTGTTCTTTTCGGGCTCCTGCGTCGAGGGCGCGATCACCCAAAAATTCACCCAGGCGCAAATGCCGGAACACGTCGCGGGCTTCGGGTCTTTCGATAGGGTTTTCAATGTCTTGGAAGAAGCTCTTTTTTCAACGCCCTATCTGCTGGGAGAAAAATTTTCCGCCGCCGACGTGCTGATCGGCGCCGATCTCCATTTCACCATCAACGCCGTCAAAATGCTGGAGCCGCGCCCGGTCTTCGCTTCCTATCTGGAGCGCTGCCAATCGCGTCCGGCTTTTTTGCGCGCGGCGAAAATCAATTCCGATGGACTCTGACCGGCGCGTCCTGCTCGGCGTCCAGTCCAGCGTTCTCGGCAAGCCCTGGCGCAGCCGGCTCGATGCTTCGGGCGATGCGCGGGCGCTCGCCATCGCCCAGCAGAACGGCCTGCCGGACCTTTTGTCCCGCGTGCTGGCGGGACGGGGCGTGACGCCGGAAACCGCGCTCGGCCATCTCGACCCGACCCTGCGCGCGCTCCTGCCGGAGCCCTTTTCCCTCACCGCGATGGAGGAGGCGACGGAAAGACTGGTCCGCGCCGTCGAAAGCCAGGAAACCATCGCCATTTTTGGCGATTATGACGTGGACGGCGCCTGTTCCTCGGCATTGCTCGCGGAATTTCTCGATTTTTGCGGCGTTCCCCGCCTGATCC
>JARLJD010000124.1 GCA_031291395.1 Alphaproteobacteria bacterium
CAGCTCAATATGATTTGATACCGCCTTGGATAAGGCCTTGAAGAATACTGTTTGCATCGGTCGCTCCATTTTTTGCAAGAAAACGAAGCGCCTTTATGAATCAATTCAGGGCTTTATCCAACTAGCGTCCAGTACTGTGCTTACAGCCATGTAAAAACCGGCTTTCTCCCCCGCATGGATGAAGGCGGGTTTGTGGTGGACTACCAGTCTAAACCCGGCACTTCGCTTGCCGAAACCAACCGCGAGCTGGAAGAAGTGGAAGCCATCCTTAAAAAAGACCCGAATGTCGATACCTTCTCGCGGCGGACAGGCGCCGGCATGGGCGGCGATTTTGTGGAATCTTATCAGGGAGACATTTTCGTTCGCCTTGTCGATCCATCGCATCGTCCCGATATTTGGCAAGTCATGGACGATCTTACGGGCAAGATCACCGACCAGGTTCCGGGGCTGACGTTCGATACCCATCAGCTTATGGGCGATATGATCGGCGACATGGTGGGACGGCCTCAGCCTGTTGTCATTCAGCTCAGCGCCAAAAATCCAGACGTTCTCGGCGGCGTCGCCCAGAAAGTGGCCGATGCCATTGCAAAAGTGCCGGGCGTTGAGCCTGCTTCCGTCAACAATGGCGTCGTTCCTGCGGGCGATGCGCTGGAAATACACGTCGATCCTGCCGCGGCGGCCATGGAAGGACTGACACCGGCCGACGTCAAAACACAGGTTGACCACTATCTGGAGGGCAACGTCGTCACAAAGTATCCGGGCAGCGTCGAGGATATTGGGGTCAGACTTTGGCTGACATCGTCGCAAAACAAAATCTATCGGGACAACCTTAAAGACCTGCCGATCAAGTCGGCCAACGGCCATGTCTTTCCTTTGGAAACCGTCGCTCAAATTGCATTCGTTTCCGGACAGCCTGAGATTACCCGCGACAATCTCGCGCAGATCGTAGCGGTAACGGCTGAAATGAGCGGCAAGGTTGATTTGGGTTCGATCATCGCCGCTGTGAAAAAATCTTTGGCAACACCCGGCTTAATCCCGTCGGGCGTCTATTTTACCATCGGCGGCGCCTATCAGCAGCAGCAGATGGCTGCAAAGGGCATGATCAAGGTTTTTGCGGCCGCCGCCGTCGCCGAATTTGTCTTGCTGCTCTTTCTGTACGAGAGTTTCTGGATTCCAGTCATTATCCTTTTCACGTCGCTGATCTCGACGGGCGCGGTCTTTCTTGGCCTTTGGCTCACGGGCGTCGAACTCAACATCACCGCCATGATGGGCATGGTGATGATCATCGGCATTGCAACAGAGATGGCGATCTTTCTCGTTTCCGAATATCAGATGCTGAAAGAAACGATGCCGCCGCGTGAAGCTATTCGGGAGGCCGCTCTCAACCGCCTTCGTCCTATCACAATGAGTACGCTAGCGATGATCCTTGCCCTTTTGCCGCTTGGTGCGGCCATCAGCGGCTCGGGAGATCAAATGCTCCAGCCGCTGGCGATTGCCATTATCGCGGGGATTATCGTCCAGTTGCCGCTTGTTCTGTTTGCGATGCCGGTTTTGATTGGCTTGACCGTCAAACAAGTGCGTTGAAATTAATCCGACCCGAAATATAAGGATAAAGGCAGGCTTCCGGGTCAAGTTCAAGGAGCCTGTGCCGTTTCCCCAAATTCCATGCTTCGTCATATTTTGTCCGGCGCATGCTATCTTCATCTCTAAAATGTGATGTTGGTTTCGTGAATGCGTCGACCATTATCGACCTCCTAAAAGATGCCAGGAAACAATCTCCAACGCACTTGGGTTTGATATTCTTTGTACCCGGGCAATCTTTCGCAGAGAAAATGCTCCTCATGGATAAGCCGAAAGATGAAAAGCGGCGCCATAGCCGCGAAGACCGCAACGCCCCACCACGAGCCAAGCGCGATAGGAATGCCAAGCAAGGTAAGAAAACCACCGGCATACATGGGATGGCGCACCAGAGCGTAAGGCCCAGTTGAAATCGCTTTCTGGTCGCTGGTGATTTCTATGGTAGCCGAGGCATAGCCGTTCACACGAAAAACCAAGGACATGATAAGAAAACCGATGACGACAAGAACGTCGCCCGAAAGAACAGACGCCGTCGCCATGCGGTGCGATTGCAGCCGGTAATCGAGCGCGGAAACAATGACCTGAAAAAGCGAAATAATACTCAAGGTCAGCATAATAATTTTCTGTACCCGCTCTTGTTCGAGCCAGTAGCCGCCATAGACGCGCTGGCTCAAAAGTTTCTGATCGTATTCCCAGAGATAAGCCGTGAGCGCGATGTTGCAAAGCGTAAAAACGACGATGAAAAGCCATGCCTGCCAATAATGAACCGTGCCCGCTGAAACAAAAATAAGCGCCATTAACATGGCGGCTCGAGTCACAAGGCCCCGCAAGGCGTCTTTTCCAAGTTTCTCCATTCACCGCCGACCTTGTGATTCACAATACCGGAGGGGATTTTAAGAAAGCAAACTTAGTTGAGGCTTAGAGGGAACCAATACCAATCCCTGATCATAATGCATTGATGATGTAGTTGAAGCCCGCGATAGAGCGGACGATCTCTGGGTTTTTGTGTCGATAGTGAATCACTCCGCCACGCTTTTGGGAATCCCTTATGCGTCATTTTTTAGGGCTGTTGGTATAAAACTGAGGGAAATGTAAGCTTGCTTCTGGAAATGAACGACCACCGGCTAAAGCCGGTGGTTTCAGGTTACGGCTTAAAGCCGGATCTGGTCGACCCAAGAGGGTCGACTGGTTCCAAATTCCGCCCTACCGCTTTGATCCCTTATTCTTTCTTGCCTTTCATAGCCGTTTTATACGTCCTCTACATGTTTCTATTTTAAGAAACTTTCTGACCCATTATCCCGCCGCCTAAAGGCGGGGGGTTTACGGATCCCAGAAGGAGACTCTAAAATCTCTTTTCTCGGCTTAACTTTGCGGCTCTGAAAAATCTGGCGACAAATAATGCTGAACAACGCCAGATTTTTTTGAAGCATGACAGATTTAACGCCTCGTTCGAAGTTGCTGACGGTTTATTGTTGGTTTGAAAATTAACCCCATCTTAACGAGGCATGAGCGAATCTTAGTAAATCAACACGAGGCACTCATGTTTCCCTGTCGAGAAGCAAAACCAGACACGCAGCAAGTAAGTTCTCATGCACACATAACAATATGCTCCACCATTGAACTGGTCGCCATCGACAAGGCCGTTGGCCTGTCGTTGGGGGGGGGGGGGGGGGCAATATTTAGTTCCTACTTATAAACGCCCGCGACACCTTAAGTTAACCGG
>JARLJD010000125.1 GCA_031291395.1 Alphaproteobacteria bacterium
AAAATTGGCGGTTTTTGGTTGGCGCGGGTCCCCGCCGGTAGTTTTCAGTAAAAAATTGGGGGGGGGGCTGGACCCCGCTCCTACGAAAGCGTAAATTAAAATCGGTCGGAATATAAAACGACCTCACCTATTCCCTCACGCCTACTTAACCCCCACCGCCCCGCGCAAATCGACTTTGTCCAATTTTGCCCCGCGCAAATCCGCGCCGGTCAGGTTGGCGTCGACAAGGGAGGCTCCCTCCAGATTGGCTTCGCGCAGATCGGCTCCCGCCAGCATCGTCCTTTCAAGATGCGCCCCATGCAAATCGGCGCCGCGCAGACGCGCGCCTTGCATCGTGGCGCCGGAAAAATTGGCTGGCCAGTACGTCGGCTCCAGCGTGCGCGAGATCAGCATCGGCGAGAAATCGGCGCATTGCAAATCGGCGTCGTCCAGCCGCGACATGGAAAAATTGACCCCGCGGCAATCGGCCTTGACGAAAGAGGATTCGCTCGCGTTGCAATAAGACAGATCGGACATCGTAAACGTAGCGTGATCGAACAGCGACCGGCTGAGAAGGGATTTCTGCAAACTTGCCGCCTGCAGCTGAATCCCTTCCAAAGAAAGCCCCGAAAGATTGAGGCCGACCAAATCGGCGCGTTTGCCTTCGCGCCCCAAAGTGTTGACCCAAACGCGATGCTCGGCGAGAATTTCCTTGATGCTGTATTCAAGGTTTTCCAGCGTGCGCGTCATCTTGGCGTGGCTGAAGGTTTCCGCCGAAAAATCCTCGACATGCACGAGGCTTGCCGTCAGATCGGCGCCGTCGAAGGTCGCGCCGTCGAGATTGGCGCGCAGAAGAATGGCTGAACTCATATTGGCGTTGCTGAAATTGCAGCCGCGCAGATCGGCGTTTTCAAACGTCACGCCATGCAGATTGCTGCCGGTGAAATTCACGCCGTTCAGCTTTGCGCCCTTGAAGTTCGCGAAACTGAGATTGGTTGAAAGCTCGATCGCGCTTGAAAACCGCGCGCGCTGCGCCGTTACGTTCCTGAAGATCGCGTCGTTCATCCGCAGCTTGGCGTCGGCGCTGTGAACAGGCCCCAATCCTCCCCCTTGCTGGTGGCGCAAAAGCAGCCCGTCGGACAAATTGGCGTCGTTCATCACGGCATTGGTGAAATTTACGCCCTGCATCTGCGCGCCGCGCAAATCGGCTTGACTGAGATCGGCTTCGAAAAAACGGCTGTTGTTCAGCGTCGCGCCGAAAAAATTCGCTTGCTGAAGCTTGCAATATGAAAAATTGGAATAGTTCAAAAACGCCCCGACAAATTCCGCCCCCATAAGCTCTTTCTTCGAAAAATCCAGCTCATGCCCCGTCTGCATGGAAATATCCAGCCGCCGCCCGCCCGACACCCCGCGCAGATACTTATCATGCTGCGAGATAGCTTCGACGAGTTCGCTTTGAAGAATGACGGGCATGAGGGGGGATCCAATGGAAAATCGGGCAAGAAAGCTTATTGGATCACAGGAAGGTGAAGGATAGGTAAACAGAGGAACAGGGAGATATTTCGCTCAAAAACAGTCGTCATTCCGGCGAAAGCCGGAATCCATCGGAGCGCGTCTGCGCGACGAATGACCTAAAGAAAGCAAAGAAAAACAAAAGCATTTAATCTGGATACCGGCTTTCGCCGGTATGACGAATGCTTTCAAGAGCAAGGATTAAACTGCCCTGATTGCAATTTAGGCCCATAATATTCCTGAGTGCGCTTTGGCGCATAGCTGACCCACATCGAGGGGCTGAAACCAAAGCAATCTTTTATAATGTCGGAAGCGCCACCGGGTTCTTTTATATCCACTTGGAGAACAAACATCATGCCTACGTATATTTTTTCAGCATTTGCTGGGCTAGTAAGCGCCTCAGCATTTTTAATACAGTAATCAATAAGCAGGGTATTATCTTGTAAAGTCTTTCCCAAACTGGAAACGGCAATGGAAGTATTATTGGAATCAAGAGAACCAGATGTAGCTATAGGGGAAGTTTCAAGAAGGCTGCTCATAGCCACAGCCAATGACTTGTTTCGCAGGGAAACCTCATGCGCACATTTACGCAAAGCCTGCTCAAGTTCCGAAATAGTGGGAAGCGCTTCTATGTCCCTTTCAGAAAACAACGGCTTTCCAAATGAGTTAGTCATGTCTCTGGCTATTTGTTTTGAATTGATCATTTCCATCTCCAATGAGTTATTCTTAATATATCAAGAATTTTACCGCGCCATAAACACAAGGTTAACGTAGCTGAAACGGCATTATTTTTACGACACCGGCTCGGCGTGGATCAATTCATTTTTTGTTTTCATGCCTAATTTTAGGGAATTATGCTTAATTTCACTTAACAGCCCCCACCACAGCCACCTCCGGCGACCCCTGAAACCGGAACGTCCCGTAATGCGCCAGCCGGCTCTGTGGATCGAGCCAGATTTTGCCGCCAATGTCGCGCCAGCGGCGGCAAAAGGTGAAATCTTCGCTTAAGTAAACATTGGTTTTCGGCTCGATCATGCAATCGAACAAAGCATATTGATTCTCGCTGCGTTCCTTGGGGATCGGATAGACTTGAGCAAGATTATACTTCGTCTGCGAATAGGCGAAGACCATGCGCTCAAGGCACGAGCGGCGCAGCAACATAAAGCCGGTTCCGGCATAAACGCCGGTGATAAAACCATTGCGGCATTCGTACTCTTTTCCCTTGCACGGCAAACCGACGAAATGAAGGCCGGATTCCGCCAGCTTGTCCACGTCCATTTCGGGCGTAATTTTTTCTTTCGCCTGCGCCCAGTCGAAATTCTTGATCGGATAAAGCCCCGCCACGACTTCGTGATCGAATTTCAGCATGCGATGCACATCTTCCGGGTGGAACGAAATATCCGCATCGATAAACATCAAATGCGTCGCCTGCTTCATGTCCAAAAACGTGGCCACCAATTTATTGCGGCTGCGCGTAATCAGCGAATCCCCGCCCAACAACGCGAGACTGACATCGAAATCGTTGCGCGAGGCATAGCCCATCAACTGAATAACGGACTCCATATAGCCTTGCAGGACAAGCCCGCCGTAACAGGGGGTGCCGATGAGGATGAAGGGTTTCATCAAGCGATCTCCGTCACGTATTCGCCAGGAATTTGCCGCATAACCTCCAAACAGTCGCCCAACACGATCTGATCGACAAAATCGTTTGGAAATTTGAGTTCCTTGGCCATTTTCAACCTTATGATCTGAATCAAACTGCGCGACCGGACACAACAAAACTTCTGCGAATCGCGGAACGAACCGCAGCAGTTTTGTTGATCGCCAAGGATTTTACCAGTTTTTTCTGATTCGCGCCTAATTCGACCCCAAGCGCGCCCGCAGCGTCTTGCGATACGCATCCATATCCTTGATCGGCTTCCGCGCTACGCCGGATTTCATCGCGGCCTCTGCCACAGCCACAGGAACGCGCTCAATCAGGCGCGGGTCGAAGGGCGAGGGTATGATATATTCCGGCCCGTAATGCAGGCTCTTGCCGCCATAGGCAGCGTTGACCTCTTCGGGCACGTCTTCGCGCGCAAGCTCTGCCAGAGCGTAAGACGCAGCAAGCTTCATCTCATCATTGACCCTTGAAGCCCGCACATCGAGCGTGCCGCGGAATATGTAAGGAAAACCCAACACATTATTGACCTGATTGGGATAATCCGACCGCCCCGTCGCCACGATGGCATCGGAACGCACAGCATGGGCTTCTTCGGGCGTAATTTCCGGACTGGGGTTGGCCATCGCGAAGATAATCGGCTTATCCGCCATTCCCTTGACCATTTCCTGCGTCAACGCGCCCTTGGCCGACAGGCCGAGAAACAAATCCGCGCCCTTCAAAGCCTCGCCAAGACTCCGCGCCTTGCTCTCTGTGGCGTGCGCGGCCTTCCATTCATTCATACCCTCGGCGCGCCCCTTGTAAATCGGGCCTTTGGTATCGCACAGAATCACATTGGCATGCGGCACGCCCAACGACTTGATCAAATTGACGCAAGCGATCGCGGCAGCTCCGGCGCCGTTGACCACCACCTTAACGTCTCCGACCTTGCGTCCGGTCAATGCAAGCGCATTGATGATTCCGGCCGCGGCAACGATCGCCGTGCCGTGCTGATCGTCGTGGAACACAGGAATATCCATAATCTCGCGCAACCGCTGCTCGATCACAAAACATTCGGGAGCCTTAATATCCTCCAGATTAATGCCGCCGAAGGACGGGCCCAGAAAACGCACGCAATTAATGAATTCCTCGACATTTCGGGTATCGACTTCCAGATCAATGCCGTCGACATCGGCAAAGCGCTTGAAAAGCACCGCCTTGCCCTCCATCACGGGCTTCGAGGCCAAAGCCCCCAAATCGCCCAACCCCAGAACCGCCGTACCGTTCGAGATAATCGCGACCAGATTTCCGCGCGCGGTGTATTTATAGGAATCATCCGGATTTTCCTGAATCCGCAAGCAAGGAACGGCCACGCCGGGCGTATAGGCCAAAGACAAATCCCGCTGCGTTACCAACGGCTTGGTCGGCGTAATTTGAAGCTTTCCCGGGCGTCCCTGCGCATGAAAGGCAAGAGCTTCGTCATCGGTGGCGCGTTTGACAGTTTGGAGCATGTGAATAAGGGGGGTTAGAGGTTCTGTTGCGTCATTCCCGTTTTTGGGGAGTGACGGGCTTGGTGACCGCATTTATTTAACCTCTCAACAATAAAATCAACCAAAAGTTAAAAACTTTTGCCCCATAAAGGATATCTCTGACAACCAAATGCGGCACTGCCGCAAAATCTTTCGGGTGCCTGTGGCCAGCTTTTTGTCATCCTTGCCTTGTCGTTTAAACCGCGCCGCGTGGGTCGCGGTCGCGCTTGCCGCTGCGCCTTCTGCGGCATTGGCCGATGGCTTTGCCGGAACGCTGCAGGGAGCCGGCGGGACATCCGTTTTGTTTCTGGGGCTCCTGCTCGGCGTCGTTCTGGCTGCGGCCGCCTATCTATTCTTCATCTGGATTGTCATGCGCGACAGAGGGCAGGTTTTCCTGCTGATTTTTCTTTTGTGCATCGGCGCGAACATCGCAAGCACCAGCGACCTTCTTATGCATTCCATCGGCATCCACGATACGCCGGGACGCGATTTTCTCATTCATTTCAGCATCATCGCTTCGTGGATTTTTGCCTTGTGCTTTACCTATTATTTCCTCGATCTCGACACCAACAGCCCGGGCTATAAAACACCGTTTATCCTCATCGGCTCGGGGCTGTTTTTCGTTCTGGTTTATTCGTTGATCGACCCTTTCTTGATCGATTTCGTCCTGCCCGTCATCGGCGCGTTCACACTTTCGGCAATCCTCGTCGCCGGACTTTCCGGCGTCAACAACAAAACCAACGGCAGTTTTGTCCACATCGTTGCTTTTTCCTGCTTTCTGGGCGGCGTGTTGACAAAACCCGCCTATATCCTCGGCCTTCTCGCCACGCCGGCTGCGGAACACAACGCCGTCTATATCGCTTTTGCCCTGTCCGCCATGATGTTCTCGATCGTCGTCGCCAACCAGTTCGCCGCACGGCAGGAGGAAAAAGAAAGGGCTTTGGAGATCAGCAACGAACGCTTCGTTCTGGCGACCAAAGGCTCGAACGAAGGCCTGTTCGACTGGAATTTGGCCACAGGCGAGATTTTCTTTTCCGACCAATTCCGCAAGATCTTGGGCTTTCGCATCCCCGACAGCCCTGCCGGATTAAAAAAATGGATCGCGCTGATGTTGCCTCCAGACCGCCGCGCCGTGCTCGACACTGTCCGCCGTTTTCGCCACAACGCCAAAGCAAATACGCTGAATATCGAATACCGCATCGAGAAGCCAAACGGCGAACAGCGCTGGTTTCATTCCAAAGCCGTGGCCGTGCGCGACCGCGCCACGCAACGGGTCATGCGTCTGGTCGGATCGACGGGGGACGTCACCTCGCGCAAGAAAAGCGAAGTCGCCCTGCGCGCCAGCGAATTGCGCTTTCGCAGCATTACCGAAGCTCATCCTGTTCCGGTTCTGATCGTCAGCCTCGAAACCGGCGCGATTTTTTACGCAACGCCCGGCTCGGAGCATCTTTTGGGCATGAAACAGGAAGAAATGCACTCGGAATTTATTGAGCGCTTCCTGCCCGACGCCAACATACGCGCGCAGATAAAAAAGAACATCCGCGACAATCTGCCGGTCGATCTGCTGGAAACCGAGATCGTTCGGGGGGACGGGCAACGTATCGCGGCAGCCGTATCGGCGCGGCGCATCAGCTTTCAGGAAGAAGATGCGATGGTGATGGGGCTTTACGATCTGACCGAACGCAAAAAAGCCGAAACTAAAATCGCCCAACAGCAGGAAGCCCTGCAGCAAAGCGAGAAACTGGCGGCTTTAGGCGGGCTTCTGGCTGGCGTCGCGCATGAACTCAACAACCCCTTGTCGGTCGTGGTCGGGCAGGCGACACTGCTGATGGAAGGCGCGCCTGAGGCCAAAGTGGCCACGCGCGCCGAGAAAATCTTTAAGGCCGCCGACCGTTGTTCGCGAATCGTCAAAAGCTTTCTGGCGCTGGCGCGGCGCAAACCGCCGGAACGCAAACCTGTCGACTTGAATCAGATCGTGCGCGCCTCGCTGGAATTACTCGGCTACCAACTGAAAACCAACGACATATCGATAGAGTCGCATCTCGCGCCCGATCCGATCGAGGTCACCGGCGACGGCGACCAGTTGACGCAAGTCGTCACCAATCTCGTCCTGAACGCCGCGCAGGCTTTAGAAGGCTGGAAGGGTCGGCACACCATCGTCGTCACGAGCGAACGCGACGCCGAAAACCACGTTTTGCTCAAAGTCGCCGACACTGGACCGGGCATTCCGGCGGAAATTCATTCGCGCGTATTCGAGCCGTTTTTCACCACCAAAAGCGGCAAAGGCGGAACGGGCGTCGGGCTGGCGTTGTGCCTTAATATCGTCGCGGCTCACGGGGGTGAATTGCTGCTGAGCGACACGCTAGGCGGCGGCGCGACCTTTACCGTGAAATTCCCTCCGACTGAGCTCCCGAATGCGACCGCCAACGCGGCGCAGGGCGAAGCCTCCCACGGCCTCGCCCCCATCCGTTTACTGCTGGTCGACGACGAGGTCGAACTAGCGCAAACTCTCGCCGATCTTCTTGAACCCGACGGCCATACGATCGATATCGCCGCCAACGGGGCCATTGCGATGGAAAAACTGCGCAAGAATCCCGTCGATGCCATTGTCAGCGATTTGCGCATGCCGGTCATGGACGGCCCTGCCTTTTACGAAGCGCTGCGCTGTGAGTTGCCTTCATACCTAAACAGGATTATTTACGTGACAGGAGACACCCTTTCCTCTCATGTTCAGGAATTCCTGAACACCCACGCCGTTCCCGTCGTCGAAAAGCCCTACCGTCTCAAGGATATCCGTCGCGCCCTGAGCGAGATGTTAAACAACCGCGACAAATAAATGATGAACAGGTAGCCCCATGCGTTTGCTGATTATCGACGACGAAGAGGATATTTGCGATTTGATCGCCGAGATCGGGCAGCGCCGCGGGCTTGAAGCCAAAACGATCACGAGCGCTGAAACTGTCCAGCAAGTTCTGGAAAGCTTCACACCCGACGTCATTATGATGGATCTGATGATGCCCGGCATCGACGGAGTCGAGCTTTTGCGCCTTTTGTCCGCCAAAGCCAAAGACGCCAAACTTTGTCTGATCAGCGGCAGCGACGCCCGCGTCCTTAACAGCGCGCGCCGTCTGGGCAGCGCTCACGGCCTTAACGTCATAGCGGCGCTGGAAAAACCGCTGAGCATCCAGACATTGAACGGCTTCTTTGACGTCGTCACCAGCAACGGCAAGGAACAAGACGCTCAAGCGCGCGCGCACGCGATCGCCTCGGGAGAATTCAGGCTTTATTACCAGCCGGTCATCGAACTGGCCACGCGCCGCGTCAAAGGGGTCGAGGCGCTGGCGCGGTGGCAACATCCGAATCGCGGCGTCCTGCTGCCCAGCGATTTTTTGGATCAGGTCACCAATGACGGCCTGATGCAGGCTTTGACGGATTTCGTCATCAAGACATCCCTGCTGCAAGCCGCCGAATGGCACAGAAAAGGCGAGCGTTTGACTCTGGCGATAAACGTCACGGCATCCGCGCTTCTCGACCTGTCCCTGCCGGATCGAATTTCCGACCTGTGCGAGCAACACAACGTCCCGCCTGAAATGCTGGTTCTCGAAGTGACGGAAACGGAGGCCATGCGCGACGTCACGCGCACCATGGACGTTTTGCTTCGCATGCGCCTGCGCAATATCGGCGTATCGATCGACGATTTCGGAACGGGGCATTCCTCGCTGCGCGAATTACAACGCATGCCGTTCAGCGAAATGAAAATCGACCAGAGCTTTGTCACCGATATGGGCAAGAACAAAGATTGCGCGGTGATCGTCACGTCCATCATCGATCTGGGCCACAACCTCGGACTGAAAGTGATAGCGGAAGGCATCGAAGACCAGCGCGTCTGGGACATGTTGGCCGAAAAAGGCTGCGACTTCGGCCAAGGCTTCCTCATGGGACGCCCTATGGCAATAGAAAATTTCACCCTATGGCTCGACAGCTGGCGAAAGGGGTAGCACGGAATCCCACCCCCGTGTGCTTTCCGCAAAAAACAAGCTGGGTGTTAGGAGAGAGCGCGGGGATGGAACCCCGCGCTACTGAATCGCGAGAATCTGATAGAAGAAATATTGCGTCGTCGGGCTGGCCGTGGCGGAAACAAGACTGGACACGCTGTTGTTATTGACACAGCCAACAGTAACGCCCGCCAGATCAACCCCCGGGGACGATGTCGACGGATAGGCTGCACCGGCTGCCGCAGTCGGCCAAGCCGCGGCAGAAAGTTCATTCGCAACAAAATTCCCCAAAGCCAGGGGCGCAGGAACAGAGCCAACGCCCGTCACCCGGTTGTTAACCTCAGCGCAAACCCCCTCCGGCACGGCTATAACCGCAACGACATCGTTATTGCTGCCACCGGAGCCAAGGCCGGGGATTGTTCCTTGAACAAAATACCACTTGTCAACGGCGGGATTGTTAGCCATGCCGGTCGATGGGGGTGAAATGCCGCCGCCAGCCGGAGAAAACAAGGCGTTAGCGTCGGTTGTGTCCGTCACCAAAGTATTTACTGTGGTCGGATCCATCCCCGACGCCATCGTGATGCGATCCATGCCGATTTTCAAATTCTCGCCGATTTGAATCAACGCGGTGGATTTGGTTCGGTTGGACTCGGTTCCCGTTCCTGCGGTGAAGCTTCCGCTGCCGGCGGCAATGGCCGCCGCCAAAATAGCCAGAATAGCGATAATAAAAAGAATGGGACCAATGGCGATGCCCGCATTGGAATCCAGCCTTCCCTTACCCGTGTGCCTCGCGACCATGCCCATACCCCACATCCCCAGAGTTAAACGCCAAACCCACCACAGCACACTTTCGCTGAGGCGCAAAGATACATATATAGCACTGTCCTGAAACGACGAAATACACCTAACAAACTGAAAACAAAGCAGTTCCGCACATGAAACCCTTTCCCTACTTCAAAGTCAAGAAAAGGATACAACCGGAAGATACCAATCAACCGAATCAGCTTAATGCTGCGGCGCGGAGAATATCATTTTCTGCCCCACAATAACAGCCTTCATCAGTCCCTGGGAGCCGCAAGCCCCCACGCAAAACTCGCGCAACGACCAGCGGTATTCGGGCGCCATGGTGTCGATGTAACTAACCGCCATGATCCATTGATGAAATTTGGCCCCGTCTTCGCTCTTGATCGTGAATATTTCGTTTGCCTCCAGATTGATTTTGATTTCTGGAAATTGATGCTGAAGCCGATCCATAATGGCTCTGGCATCGCGAACGTTTATGGGCGAATCCACCTCTTGCGGCAAGGCCGGCTCGGCGACCATGGCTTCCGCTGCTTCTTTTCTGGCGGAAACCGCGCCGTGAACGGCAAAGGTCGCCAAAATCAACATCACCAGCGCGGCCAGCCAACAGGCGCTGACGACCAACGCAGTGGATTTATCAAGGCTGGCAAGCGCCTTAGTGACGATGCGCGGAGAAAAAAGCCTGGACATGAGTTTTGCATTGGAAGGCATTATTTTCGCACCTTGCTCGCTTCATATTCGATCTCGGCGTCATTGCCGATAATAACGCCCTGATCCGTCGTTTCGATATTCTTGCCGCCCAACGCCGTGATGCGATCCGCCGTCGCGCTTGGCGGCACCGTGGCGCGCCAACGGGTCTTGTTTTTCTCGATTTCATAAACATTTAAAAATCCGTTGAGCGACAGGAGCCCGTCGTTGACGTCGAGGAATTTTTCGATCTGCGCGCGTATTGGGCTGGCGCGCAGATTTTCCGCTATATTCACCAACTGCATCGATTTGGCTCGCGTGTTGGCAACCGCTGCATCAAGGTCGTGCCGCGCCGAAATCATCGCCATGCTGGCCATCAGCCAAACGAGAAAAGAAAAGCCTACGATCGCAAGGGAAACCAGCACAGAGACTGCCGCCAGAACGCGGCGCGCCCGATCTTCAAACAGAGAAGCGGAATACCACGGCACCGGCGTCATCTGCCCGATACGGAAAAGATCGATATTGACGATCTTCGCCTTTTCTCCCAGCTCACGCGTGGTGCGCTCCGCCTTGGCGCGCACGACCGCTGCCGTGCCGCGGAAAACATGCAGCTCTTCCGCGGCCACGACCATCAGAACGGCGGTCTCTTCGCCAAAATAGGTGTAGCAGATCGGCAAATCCTCCAAATCCTTTTCGGTCGGCAGCAGCGCAGCCAGCGGGCACCACGAATTCGCCTGCGACGCCAGATCGGCGGAACGCGTTGCCAAGTACCAGATGCGATTCCCTGCCGATTGCCAAACAACATGCACGCGCTCGCTGTCGCAAGCCTCAGCCGCGGCGTTCCAGACGATATCTTCTTCCGAGCCGACAATGCGCGGACAGATGCCGCCAATAAGATCCCCGGGGAAATAAAACTCGCCGACATCCGAAAGGCTGCCCGTCAGCGCGCGAAGCAACGTGCTGGAGGAATCGGAAACAATGTTGGAAGGAGCGGCATCTTCAGCAGATAGCCGACGGAAAACGGACGACAAAAAGCCCTTTCCGCTTCCAGTCGTCAGCCCGGCATCGTCTGTCTTTTGTCCTTCGCTCATGACCGCAATCCTTTAAGACTGTCAAGGAAGCTCTGATTCTGAACCATTAACAAGTAAATCATGGTCAAAACCGTGGCGCCGGACAAAATCATCATCGTCGCGATTCCGAGCAGCGCCAGCCGCCGCTGATCCGACTTTGCCATAAGTCCGCGCTCTTCGGCAATCGCCGCATAAACCTCGGCTAGCTGATCAACGGATTGAATGGTCATGATCTGATCGCGTTCGCCTTTCATAAGCGGCCACCTTGAAAGCGCACGCGACGTATCGGCTCCCGCCATAATGCGCGCCTTGCTTTCCGACCAGTAAAGGCGGCTCGCCGGTTCGTTGACGCTTTCTATGATGATGTCGAGCGCATCGGCCAAAGGCACCTTGCCATTCAACAGCCGCTGCATCAGCTTGCTGCTTTCCTTCAGGCTGACATTGCGTATATAGCTCGACATAACCGGCAGTTTCATCAATATTTTCGACGTGAAATGATCCGGTTTCTGCCGATTGAACCAGTAAAGCGCGACAAAAACCGCCCCGCCCAAAATCATGCCTGTGATCAGAACCAGAAGACTCATATTGACCCAGCTCGCCAAGTTGATCGCATGATTGAATTTCGTGATCGACTCGACATCAGTCGCTTTTGTGCCCTGTTTTTTCAGATAAGGAATAAATCCGAACTGCGCGCCCCAGATCGTGCCGATAATATTGATGATATCAAAAGACAGCCAGCTCAGCGCTGTAAGAAACACCTTGGCTTGCTTGCCTTTTTCCTCGGTATGCTCGATCGCGTGCTGAATGACGCCTTTCAGATCGCCCGCGCGTTCTCCCGCCGTGATGATGGCCATCGTGGCCGCGTCCATCAGGCGCAACGCGCGCAAAGCCTCGGAAAAGGAACCGCCGCCCTTCAAAACCGTGCGCGTCGGCAGAAAAGCAAGCCGCCGCCGCTTGTCGGTTTCGCCTTCAATAATATTCAAAAGCGCCGTGCCGGCGGAAGCCGTCGCGCCCTGAAAACGCAGCGCGCGCAGGAGCTGGATTTGCCACGCGGTCGAACGCACATCGGCCCACTCAAGAAGCGGCGGTTTCTGTTCGTTGATATCGATGGGATAAAAGCCGTTGTTGCGCAACTGCCGCCGCACGGCATGCTGATCAGGAAGATAAAAATCGTCCTCCAGCACATTAACGCGCCCCTGCCGCATCTGCGCAAATCTGGCGTGGTAGAGCTTCATGCCTCCCCCTACCCCCTCCCATGCGTCGTCGATGCCGCTTCCTCGATCAGCATCGCCGCGCCCATATTGGCATCGATGGCATTGCGCCGGATCAAATCGACAATCGACTGGCGGCGCGGCATATAAAGCGTCCCGGGCACATCGATGATCGAAGACGAAACGTTGGAAACCATCATTTCCGTAATCGCGCGTCGACTGGCCTGATCTTCGGGCGGAAACATTGCCTCCAAAGCCAAAGTACGGCCCAGAAAGCCGCTATGTCCGCACAGATCGCATCCTTCGCCATTGGCAAGCGCCAGAGGCGCGTCCGGCGCCACGCCGATTTCGCCGCACCGCTCCTCGCTGCCAAAAACCGCCAGAGCTGTTTCAGTCCTATGGCAAGCCGGACAAACGGTTTTGACGAGACGCTGCGACAAACTGGCGACAAGCGCATGCCCCAAAATATAAAGCCCGCTGGTGCGGTATGCGGAACTCAAAAACCCGTCGATGCGGTCAAGCGTATGTAAAGCGTCAACCGAGTGGACGGTGGTAATAACGACGTGCCCCGATTCCGTCGCGCGCAGCGCCGCCTCGACCGTATCGCCGTCGCGCATTTCGCCGACGATAATCACGTCAGGGTCGTGCCGCATCAAAGCGCGGATAATATCGGCGATCGTATTGGTGGAATTATCCGTGACCGACGTCTGATCGACCAGCGGCATGTCGTATTCGACCGGCGCTTCGACCGAATAGACGGCGCGCGAGGCGCGGTCGATATCCTGAATGATTCCATATAAAGTCGTCGATTTGCCCGACCCCGTCGGCCCGCTGACGACGATCAACCCGCCGTCCTTGGTATGGCCGTGAATGGCCTTGCGCAGCTTCTCGGCAACGAGGGGCGTATGCAAAAACAGCTCGTCAAACGAGCGAAGATTTTCGCGGTCGAGCAAACGAAGCGTCAGCTTCTCGCCCGACGGCGCAACCGGCAAAGCGGCGCAACGCACGTCGATCATGCGCCCCTGCCATTCAAACCCCAACCGTCCATCCTGCGGATGCTGGCGATCGGCGGCGTCCATTTTGGCGTCTGTTTTGATGCGGGTGACAAGGGGCGCCATCACGCGATGCGGCACCAAATGCTTGTAAACAAGATCGCCATCGATGCGGTACCTGATCCAGCAGCGCGCGTCGTCCTCCTGCAAAGACAAATGAATATCCGATCCGCGTCCCTGCAAGGCTTCGGCCAGAATATCATGCACCGCCTGCTCGACCAGCATCGCATCGTCGGGATCGCGCGACAAGGCCGCCAGAATGCGCAGCAACCGATCGCCCGCCATTTCGCTCTGCTCGCGCATCAGGCGCGCCAGTTCGGCTCTATCCCACGGTTCGATTTCCACGCTCTCGACTTTGTGGTTGGCGCGCGCCAAAGACTGCGAAATGCGCAACAGGTCGGCGTCATCGACGCGGTCGCCGACGGCAATATGCAAAACCCCGTCGCGCAGCTCCAAAAGGCACAACCCCATAGCAGCCTGCGCGGCTGACGGCACATAAAGACGCAACCCTTGCATCGTCATGTCTTCATTGGCGGCATTTTTTCCTTTGGTAGGGTCGCGCACGCCGGAAGAAAAACCGTTGCGGTGCAAAATTTCGTCGATCGACATCAAGCGCCCGTTCGCGCGCCGCATCGCCTGCTCGGCCAAAGCCAGTTCATAATGTTTCGGCTTGATATGAAGCGCGACAGCCTGCTCGCGCAGCGCGTCGGTCAGCGCGTTTTCGCTCATTTCTTACGCCCCCCGATCGATACGGAAGAACTGTTTTTCTGCTGCTCCGCTTCATCTTCTTTGGCCTGATCCGCCGCCTTGGCCACCAGCGAAGAAACCGCTTCAAGATAAAAGGTTTTCTTTTTCCCCTCGATCACGACATCGGCGCTGCGCGCGCCGACCGCCACAAGTTTAACGTCCTTGCCCTCTATCTCAAGAGTCCCCCCCATCGGAACAATTTCGGTCTGACCGTCAGGCTTAAAGAAAAGAGCGCGGTCACCAACGGTGCCGATAAGATGGGTACCGCCGTCGCCGCCGCTCTTCCCGCCGCTTTTCTCCTTGCCGCTTGAAGACGCCCCCGCGCCCAGCGCGGAACTGTCGACCGGAGCGACTTTCCCCGCCATCGCTTTTTCCAGATCCGTCGCCGAGGGCGGCATCGGCACGCCGCCCTTTTTGTCACTGTCGGACGGCAATGCCTTGGCGCTAGTGGAAGAATCCGAACCGGCTCCCTTGGCGATGCCGCGAATGGGAATGACGGCAAAGCCAAGCTTGCCGCTATGCCGGATAATCAGATCGGTCGAGATCGGCCCGGCTTCCTTCGGCACCCACAGCAAAGTCACGGGGCACGACGCGCCCGGCGCAAGCTCCATATCGACGGCGCACCCCTGATCGAGTTTTTGCAGCCCGTTGTCGGCTTCAATCACATCAATCGCGTAAATGGTGATCGGCTCGGCGCTGTCGTTGACCATAAGCGTCGTGATAACATTCTTGCCGTTTCCGACTTCCACGGTGCCGAAATTGACGGGTTTGGCTTCCTTCGAACTAACCGCAAGGCCTGTGCTCTTAGCCTCGCCAGCGCCTACCCCCGAAGTTTTGCCGGTCAGATGCGCGCGCGCGATCCGCCCTGCCCCGTCATGCGTCATCAAAAGATCGACGTTCCATGCGCCGGGACTTATCGGCGTCGCGGAAACCTCGACGCTGCAACGGCTCTGAGGCGCAATGACGCCCTGCTTGGTGCAATCGTTGGCAGTGATTTCCGCCGACACGTTCGAATCCCCGTTGACCGTGACTTTTTCGATTTTAACCGGCATATTGGTTGCATTGACAAAGAAAACCGACGTGCGCTTTGCAACATTCACCGGCGTGTCGCCGACATCGATATCGGCTTTGGGATCGACCCTCACCGCATTTTCCTCCGCCGCCCCCATCGCCCCCGGATTAAGAAAAGCCGCATCGCGCGCAAAGGCAGGCAAAGCGAATAGCGTCAAGGATAAAAAAAGGATAGCAGTCGAAAGAAAAAAACACCGTTGCCGCAACAGCAGCGTAACTCCCTCCCCCTTGAGGGGAGGGTTGGGGAGGGGGGGGCGCCGCAAAAAACGACGTTCATGATCATAAACAACCCCTGCCACAAAACCGGATATAATCCCAATCCCCCTCATTCCCTCCCTCCCGCCGAAGGCGACTGCAACAACTGGTCGAACGCATGCGAAAAGCCGCGTTGCATCAACTGCTTGTCGACCGGCGCTCCATCGTCGCTGTTTGCCACCGGCACGTTTTGCATGGAAGCGGCCTGAGGATCGTTCAACATCAATTCCGGCTTCGCCGCGACCGGCTTTGGCTGCGGCAAGGCCAAAGCATGCGAACCGCTCTTGTCGATAACGACGGCGTCCGGCAAAGGCAGGGGCTTTTCCTTCTTTTGGGCATCCTTCTCCGCGGGCTTGTCCGAGAACAAAACGACCGAAGGCTTGACGATGATCACAAGCTCGTGGTTCTGAAGCGTCGTGTCGCCGTAAAGGGGGACGCCGCCGTCTCCCACAGGCAACCCCTGCCCTGTGCTGGAATCATTCGACGTCACAAGCCCCGCCAGCACCAAACTGTCACCCGGGCGCACGCGCAAGGCAGTGTCCATCGTTTCCTTGGTCGTCTGCGGCAAGTCGATCGTCCCGCCGCTGCTTGAAGTCGGATTGAGGCTCACAAGATTGACCAGCGACATGTTCAGGTTGGCAAAAACCACGCCGTTCTCATAACTGCCCGCGACATTGATCGCAAGGCCGGTGTCGATGCTGGCCGTCGTGACGGTGTTGGTGTTGGTGCTGCTCGTAGCGGACGAGCTGCCGTTCGCGGTGCCGCTGATATTGGATCCGACCACCGTGCCGACCTGCGAGATGTAATTCTGCGTCCCGCCGACTTTCAGCTGCGCCGTCGAGCCTGACACAAAAGTGATCTGCGGATTGCTGATCGTCTGAACGCGCCCCTTGGTGGCAATGAAGCTCGCAATGGCATTCGCCGAAATAATGCCCGACGTCACCGCGCCAAGGCTGACGCTGCCGACGCCGGTCGCCGCCGAGGTGAGATCGTTAGTCGCGCTCAACGTCAGGCTTTTATGGGAATTCAAAATGGTGTCGTTGCTCAGCTGGCTCCAATTGATGCCCTGCGCGTTTTCGCTATTCAGCGTGACCTCCCAGATATACATCTGCAAAACGACCAAAGGCCGCCCATTGCGAAGTTGCGTCAGATATTGCGAAACGCGATCCTCTGCATCGACATTCGCCGTATAAACGATATTTTGCCCCTGATCGTCGGCATGGGACTTATCGCCGTCAAGCAATCCATTGATCGTCTCGACCATGCTGTTGCTGGCGCTTCCGGAAGACTGCGAAGTGCCGCCGGAAGAACCGCCCGAAGCCCCCGTCGAAGAAAAAGTCGCCGAACTGTTGGCAATTTGCCGCACAATCGGGGGCAGATCGACGATGAAGGTTTCCTTTTCCGACAATTCAAGCGAACCGTGGCGATAATCGCAGAACACCTTGGCGGCAGAGCATATTTTATTGACCACCTGAGGCAAAGGGCCGCTCAGATTCATCACGGTGACAAGACGCGTGCCGAACGTGCTCGCATTCCACGACAAGGCCACGTCTGTACCGCTCAGCACAGCCTGCAACGCGGCTGTAACCGGCACCGCATTTAAATTCGTGGTCGGAATAATGATATTGCCGGGCAACGCGTCCGTCGCCGTCAACCGACGCTCGCGCAAACTCGAACTAAGATCAAGCGTCACAATAGCCGGATCGTTATCGCCGCGCACCGTCTCATCCTTGTCCGGCACTTCAGCAACCGTAGGGTTGCGTCCGGTCGTCGCCTTGGCTTCAGGAATATCGGAAGCCGCGCACCCCGACACGCCCAGCATCAGCGCCAGAATCGCTACAATTTGCTTCATATGAGAGGTTACAAGGTCAGAGGTTAGAAGTCAGAATTTGGCAATCTCAATGACTCTGCAATTATGTGGTTTATATTTCGTTAACCGATCTTAACAGCCCCTCATTCTATTCAGGGCCCTGAACTCGGGTTAAGAGATTCCTAAGATGGGCAGAACGTGATTTACTGTTTCTCCTAATGGCAGGAAAACCGCCGCTTCAGATCGTTGGTCGATCCGACATAAATGTCGCCATTGTGAAGCTGAAGAAAATAGACGTACCACACGAAAACGGTCTCCCTACGCCCTTTTTGTTTTGGCGTCAGGCCACATAGTGGTGACCCACCACCCGAAGCTTTAGCGTAGGGTGGTGGGCGGTGAGGGTTTCGAACCCCCGACCCTCTCGGTGTAAACGAGATGCTCTACCGCTGAGCTAACCGCCCTTTTGAGGCATCGCTTACCAGAATTCGGCGTGAATAACGATTGTTTTTTTGATCTCCCGGGGCGATTCAGTAAAAACCGTATGGCGCGGGCAGCCTTCAACCTACACGACCCTTGATGATGGGATGCGCCGGAGAATCAAAAACATGTCCTCCATGATAAAGCCCTAATTGTAATATTCCCTGCGGCGCGTTATTAGGGGTCTTGCGTCCTTACAGGCCTGAATGGAACGGTAAGCATGAAAGTCTCCCTTATAATTTGCAGCTATGGTCGTCCCCCAAGCCTTGCGGCATGCCTCAAAAGCGTTGCTTCAGAAGCGTCTCTCTACGACGGCAGCGAAATCATCCTCGTTTACACTCTGGATGATTCTGGCACGGCGGAAGTCATGAACGAATTTGCCAAAACCTCGCGCACGCCCGTCAAGGTTTGCCGCGCGGACAAACGCGGCCTGTCCGTCGCCCGCAATGTGGGCATCGCCAATTCCACTGGAGACTTGCTGTTTTTCACAGACGATGATTGCCTGATGCAGCCCGGCCATCTGGGTACGCTCATTGCCGAGATGGAGAGCGAACAAGACTGTGACTACGGCGGGGGCGGCGTGCATGACGTTGTTTTCTCCCCCCCCGGCACGACGCATATTCAACAGAAAACCATTATCAAACCCCGCACACTCTTTCTTGGCGGCATTGTCAGCGGATGCAACATGTTCTTCCGCAGAAAAGTATTCGAAAAACTGGGCGGCTTTCGCGAGGATATGGGGGCCGCTTCCGGAACAAGCTTTATCGGCCCCGAAGATCTGGAAATGGCGGCGCGCGCCAGTTTTTCCGGCATGACAGGCGTATTACTGCCGGGAGCCGTTATCGTCCACGACCACAAAAGGCTGCCCAATTCCAATGCTATGAAAGAGTTGGCCTATGCCTATAACGTATCGCGCGGTTCGTTCTTTGCGTATATGATGATGCACGGCGTTTATGAAGTCTGGAACCTTTGGGCGGAATCCTCGCCGCAGGACAAGGGGTGCAAGATGGACAGGCAAATGCTAGAGAAGCTGCAACAGGAATTTTACGGCGCGGCAGAATATATCGCCTATTGCCTCAAGAACAATATCGATCTTTAAATCTTCACGGAAATCTGCAAAGAACGCCTAAAATTATCGAGTCCCAAATAAGAGACTCAATTTTCGCGCATATAAATTTCAGCACATCCGCTAGCGCGTTTCCTCTTTTGGCCTTTCTTAATCTTCGCCAAGATACTGACTGAGTTCAGAGTATTTTCCCTGTAAAGGGAATTTGAACGGCGCATCAACTGTCTTGCGCAAAACCACGCAAGCCAGAGCATTCCGCAAATCTGGGTGCGCTGTAAAAACATCTTCATTCACGCCGCCCGGTTTTAGATCGTAAAGGGCGGCAACGGTCGCTAATTTAGCAAATCGGATTTCGTAGCCATTGGCCTGCGCCAGATCATAGAAAAACCCGGGCTGGACGTGGAAAAGGCCATGATTCACCCATCCGATACAAGGCGTCCAGTGAATCATCACGCCACCGGCTTGGGTGTGGTTATGAATCATCTCGTAGCAATTCGCCTGATTGAATACGTGTTCTGTGGTTCCGTTGTTTATACAAACATCATATCTTGTTTTTAAATCAAAGGGCTTGTTGAGATCTTGTTGAAGCCGATATTCGGCCGGAGGAAGTAAATCGATAGCCGTATACGATATATAACCGAACAGAGCCTTGTATAGCATCTTTGCTTCTTCGTAGCGGCTTTCAAGGTCTGTATGAGACTGGAGAATCTCGGCCCGTGCCAACAACGATTCTCGTTCGGCGCAGTCAGCCATAATAGATATTATGGATGCGCAAACATCAATCTTATGAGCGTTAATTCTGTTCGTGTTCGCTTCGCCAAACTCAAGAATCTTGCCGCCGACGGGAAGAATGCCTGCCTTTTTGGCCTGTTCAAGAAAACGAAATTCTATGGATGAAATCGCCAACATACCCCCCAGTGATTTAAATGCGTTGATGCAGGAAGCGTCAAATTCGATATAACCCAACCAACAAGTTTGAGAAAGCATAATGTGCTGGCGAGGCTATCCGCCCCCTTCTCAGCCTTCCTCGATTGGTCTATCGTGTTTTGAACGAAGGATGAAAATCGTCCTTTCGAAAAACATTCGGTTGATTGAGACATCAAATGAAACTTGAAATCGGATCTGGACAACGCCCGACCCCCGGCTATCTTCACAACGACATCAACGCCTTTCCCGGAATTGATGTGGTGGGAAATCCTTGGGAGATTGATCTTGAGGACGACAGCCTTGATGAGGTTATCGCGCTCGGCGTCATGGAACATCTGACCTATGCGCAAGTCGATCTATGCCTGACGAACGTTTTCCGTATGCTGAAACGGGGCGCTAAATTCTATTTTGACGTGCCGGACATTGTCGTTTGGTGCCGTTATGTCGTCGATTACTTTGACGGCAAGGAAATCCCCTTCACGATCGACCACGTCTTCTCCACGCTTTACGGCTGGCAAAGGTGGCCGGGGGACGAACATAAATCCGGATGGTACGCCCAGAAATTGGAGGACGCCCTCGATAAGGCCGGATTCAATAAACGGGCGTATGGCGTCGAACACATACTGGAAATCGGGCAGAAAAGAAACCGCTTCGACCGCCCTCACGACGCTCATCTGTATTGCGTCGCAACCAAAGGCTGAGCAATGCGCCCCCCTATCAAAAATGTCATCATTATCGGCGGCGCAGGATTCATCGGCAGCCACTTTACCGATTTCCTTCTGGCGCGCGAAGATATCGAACGCGTGCGTCTTTATGACAATTTCTCGTCCGGGCGGGAATGGCATTACGAGCATCACGCCAAGGACTCCCGCCTAAGCGTGGTGAAGGGCGATGTCAAAGATCTTACCGGATTGACCGAAGCGATGAAGGGTTTCGATCTGGTAATCCATCTGGCCTCGAACCCCGATATAGCCGCCGCGATGATCAATCCAGCGATTGATTTTCACGAAGGAACCTATCTGACCTTCCATGTTGTCGAAGCAATGCGCCTAAGCGGCGCCTCGCGACTTCTTTATGCGTCGGGCAGCGGCGTTTACGGCGATCTGGGCGAAGTCGAAGCGACGGAAGATTATGCGCCGATGCGCCCGACTTCCACCTATGGCGCCAGCAAACTGGCGGGCGAAGCTTTGATAAGCTCATACGCCTCGATGTTTGGCCTATCGGGCTGCGCTTTTCGCTTCGGCAATGTGGTGGGTTCGCGCCAGACGCACGGCGTTGGGTACGACTTTGCCCGTCGCCTGATAAAAAATCCGGACGCGCTTGCCATTCTTGGAGACGGGATGCAGAGCAAATCTTACATTCACGTCGACGATGTTATGAACGCCGTCTGGACGGCTCACGAAAAAACCGAAGCGCCGTTTCAGGTCTATAACGTCGCGACGGGGGATTACGTTACCGTGCGGGAAATTGCCGACATAGCCTGCGATCTTCTGAGCCTGAGCGGCAAGGTCGCCTATGAATTTACAGGCGGGCGCGGCGGATGGAAAGGCGACGTGCCTGTTGTTCGCCTGAACACCGACCGCATCAAATCCTTGGGCTGGCGCTGCCAGCGCGATACGCGCCGCGCTATCGCAGACTCTATAAGCGCAATCCTGACCGACCTTAGAGCAGGGCGGATCGTTTAGGCCTCGTCCATAAATA
Organism: Alphaproteobacteria bacterium; assembly: GCA_031291395.1. GTDB lineage: Bacteria > Pseudomonadota > Alphaproteobacteria > UBA9219 > UBA9219 > CAIXLI01. The sequence goes on from JARLJD010000125.1 coordinate 21,530, forward strand.
AGTGAGTCATATGGCGAAGGATTTTTGTTTCCTCGCTTGGACGCGAAAAGGTCGAATGTACTGGACGTACATGACTTTTTCGCGACGGAGCGAGGGAACAAAAAGACGAGCCAGACGGCTCACTTATTTATGGACGAGGCCATAGTACTCGACTCGCATTTAAAGCCCCATATTTAGCAGGGGTTTCAAAGGCAAGCGTGGAGAAAAAAGCTGGTGGAGAAAAGCGAATAGCCGGTCAAGATTGGCCGTAGCCATAGTACTCGACTCGCATTTAAAGCCCCATATTTAGCAGGGGTTTCAAAGGCAAGCGTGGAGAAAAAAGCTGGTGGAGAAAAGCGAATAGCCGGTCAAGATTGGCCGTAGCAAAGA
>JARLJD010000126.1 GCA_031291395.1 Alphaproteobacteria bacterium
CTCCCCCTCTCTCATGTTCGCAGTCAAGGGAAAAAGCGTGGGGATTCGTTAACCTGTATGGTGACAGGTTTTAGGAAAAAGTATAGGCTGGCAAACAAGGTGAAAGAGCTGGGTACAAAGGCGTCGTGTGATCAATCTCTCATACGCGGACTTATGTATTTACCGCATTACCATGTGTCGTCGCGGGTGTAACTCTGTCTCGAAGCGGGCGCCGATCTTGCGATCTGCCCAGAGGGGGAACGAGTGCTACCCAAACGTGACCCGGCTCTTTCGCTGTGTTTGCCAGCATGTGCTTATAAAGCCCTGAAGCTTAGCATGGGCTATAAACGGGCGGCACAAGTTGCCCCATTTCCCAGATGAACGTTGCCAGTTCTCGCGCCACAGCGACGCAAGCAACAGGGGCTTTCTTTCCCTTGGCAGTTAACGCGCGATAACGCTCGCACAACCGCTTTTGCGCGCGCCATGCAACATCGCGCAAAGCTTTGTCGGCGGCAGACAGTTTTGCTTCTTTCCCGTTGGTTACGCGCGCAGGAAAACGATAACACCAGCTGGCTTGAATCAAAACGCGGCGCGCTTCGCCGTTGCCTGCTTTTGTAATACCCCCGCGTTTAACGTTGTCTCCGCTGGAATGTTCTGAGGGCACAGACCCCAAATACGCGCTGAGCTGCATCGGCGTAGCAAAGCGGCGCAGATCCCCTGTCGCCGAAAGAATAGTCGCCGCAACAATCAAGTTGACCCCCTTCAACAAGCACAGCGCCTCGACCAAAAGATTCAGTGACCAGTGAGGAACAAGTCGTTCGATCTGTTTGATAAGATCAGCATGTCGTTTATCCGCATCGCGCACAGCGTTGATGTAATCCTGAAAGACAATCTGCTGCGCCGGAAAATCAAACTTTTGATCCGCCAACCATCGATAATGCCTGTGCGTCCATGTTGTTTTTCCTGTGTAAATACGTCCGTGTCGCAAGAGAAAAGAAAGCAACTGTTGCTTGGTCGCCGTTAAATGTTTCATGGCATCGTGACGAGAACGAATAAGGTCGCGCATCGCTTCGTGGGCTGCGTCCGGAATCCAGATGGCGTCCAGTTCTCCCGCCCGCAACAATCGCGCTAGCTTCATAGCATCACGGCGGTCTGTTTTAATATGATCGCCTGGCTTGCTCGGAATTCTGCTGGGCGCAATCACATCGCATTTGTAACCCGCCGCTACAATCTGTCGGTGTAGGCCGTATCCGCAGCAACTGGCTTCATAGCAAAAATGCAACTCGTGCCCCGACTTTGCCAGCCGTTTGATCAGCTTGTCCACATTCGTCGGCGTGTTTTCTATCGTACCCTGCGACCGCACTTCTCCTGTGCGTCCATCCTCAGCCGTTGCTGAAACGATCGTTTTTTTGTGGGCATCAAGCCCGACATACGTTACGCTCATGATCTTCTCCTGATAAAGAGGGTTCCCCTTCCTGCTTGGATGAGGCTTCCTTCTTCTATCAGCCCCTTCCCCTGCAGAGGGGATGATCGCGAACATATGGTCTCTATGGGGGAGGGTTAGAGCCTGCCCCGTACTTGATACGGGGGTGGGGGTGGTGGTTCCACATAACTTGCTTTTGAATATGAAAAACAGTTATTGCGGCGCGATCACCCCCACCCTAACCCTCCCCCATAGAGGGGGAGGGAATCCCGCCGTTTTCGCTTAACTGCTATTTTTAACAGTCAGAACAGATTCACTTATTTCTCATAGCGTAATCAACGCCGCCCGATCGACGAATAAGTAAACCCCGCCGCGCGCATTTCCTCCGGCTTGTAGATGTTGCGCAGATCGACCAGCACGGGCGTTTTCAGAAGAGCCTTTACCTCCTCCAGATCGAGCGCGCGGAATTCGTTCCATTCGGTCAGAATGACCGCGGCATCCGCGCCCCGCATCGCGTCGTACGCGCCCTTGCCCCATACGACGTCGTTCAGAAGCTTCGCGGCTTCCTTTGCGCCTTCGGGGTCATAGGCGCGAATTGTAGCTCCGGCTTTTTGCAACGCCGGAATGACGTCGAGGCTGACGCTGTCGCGCATGTCGTCGGTGTTGGGTTTGAAGGTCACGCCCAGAACCGCGATCGTTTTGCCTGCGACCGAGCCGCCGCAAGCTTCGATGACACGCGCGGCCATGCTTTTCTTGCGGCGATCGTTGACATCGATCACCGTCTCGACCAAACGCATCGGCGCACCTTTGTCTTGCGCGGTGGAAGCCAGCGCCAGCGTGTCTTTGGGAAAGCACGAGCCGCCATAGCCGGGGCCCGCGTGCAAAAACTTGCGGCCGATGCGGCCGTCCAGCCCCATGCCTTTGGACACAGTCTGCACGTCCGCGCCGACTTTTTCGCACAAATCGGCGATTTCGTTGATGAAGGTGATCTTGGTGGCGAGGAAGGCGTTGGCGGCGTATTTGGTCAGCTCCGCCGTTTCCAGATTGGCGACGACCATAGGCGTTTCGATCAGATATAAAGGCCGGTACAGCGCGCGCATCACGGCCGCGGCGCGTTCGCTTTCGCAGCCGATGACGACGCGGTCGGGACGCATGAAATCGCCGATCGCCGAGCCTTCGCGCAGGAATTCGGGGTTCGAACATACGTCGAATTCCGCCTTTGGATTGGCTTCGCGCATCAAACGCATAATCTCGCGCCCCGTGCCGACGGGCACGGTGGATTTGGTGACGACAACGGTATAGCGGGAAAGATTTTGTGCGATTTCCTTGGCCGCAGCGTACACATAAGACAAATCCGCATGCCCGCCTCCGCGCCGCGTCGGGGTGCCGACTGCGATGAAAACGGCGTCGGCTTCTTTAATGGCCGGTACCATAGATGTCGAAAAAGACAGGTTGCCGTTTTGGACGTTGCGTTTGACCAGATCGTCAAGCCCGGGCTCGAAAATCGGGATTTCCCCGCGCAGCAAAGCGGCGATTTTCTCTTCGCTTTGATCGACGCAGACGACATGCACGCCGAATTCGGCGAAGCAAGCGGCGGAGACAAGGCCGACATAACCGGCGCCAAGGACGATGATTTTCATAAGAGTGGGTGGGGGTTAGGGGTTAATATCATACAAGTCAGGGGTAACTCCCTCTCCCCCCTCTTGGGGGGAGAGGGGCGGGGTGAGGGGGGCGGTTGGGGTATTATAATCCCCGAGTCCCCCCTCACCCTAACCCTCTCCCCCCAAGAGGGGGAGAGGGAATCTCCCGCTCCTAATTTACAACTTTGCGCAGTATAACGAAAACAGAAATGCTCATCCCCTCCCCTCGCCCTCCCTTTTTTCATCCTGCACCGCGGTCATTCCCTCCCACGGGCTCAGGAAATCGAAATTTCGGAAATCCTGCGGCAATTTGACGGGCTCTTGCACGATGCGCTTTTGATTTTCGTCATAGCGAACTTCGACAAAGCCGGTCAGAGGGAAATCCTTGCGCAGGGGGTGGCCTTCAAAACCGTCGTCGGTCAGGATGCGGCGGAGGTCGGGATGGCCGGAAAAAGCGATGCCGAACATGTCCCAGACTTCGCGTTCGAACCAACCTGCCGAAGGATACACGCCCGTCGCCGTCGGAACCGGCGAAGTGGCGTCGGTCTGAAGCTTGACGCGCGCGCGAGCGTTGTGGCGCAGGCTGAGCAGATGATAGACGACGTCGAAGCGTTCGGGACGTTGCGGATAATCCGCGCCGCAGACATCCATCAACTGGCACATCGCGATCGCGGGATCGTCGCGCAGGATTTGCAGAACCTCGACAATGCGCGTGCGCAAAGACAAAACGCAAAGCTCGTCCCCTTCCACGAATTCGCCCACGGCGACACCGTCAAGCGCGCGGACGACCTCGAAACGGAGTTGGTCGAGGGAGAGCATGTCAACCCCCGCTGACGATTTTGTTGCCGCGCCGGATTTTGCCCTGTAATTGCATAAGCCCGTTGACCAAAGCCTCTGCCGTCGGCGGGCAACCCGGAATATAAATGTCGACCGGCACGATGCGGTCGCAGCCGCGCACCGTCGCGTAGGAATAATGGTAATAGCCACCGCCGTTGGCGCAGCTTCCCATCGAGATGACCCAGCGCGGTTCGGCCATTTGGTCATAGACGCGGCGCAAGGCCGGGGCCATTTTATTGGTCAGCGTTCCGGCGACGATCATAACATCCGCCTGCCGCGGCGAGGGGCGCGGCATCATGCCGAAGCGGTCGAGGTCGTAACGCGCCATATAGGCGTGGATCATTTCAATGCCACAGCACGCGAGGCCGAACGTCATCGGCCACATCGAGCCGGTTCGCGCCCATGTCAACAGATCGTCAAGTTTGGCAAGAAAATAGCCTTTGTCATCCACTGTCTCGCCCATTGAGGCGGCGAGTTGGTTGGCTTTGGCGAGTTTGACAGGGTCGATTATTCCCATTCCAAAGCCCCTTTCTTCCATTCATAAACGAAGCCGACGACAAGAACCGCAAGAAACAGCATCATCGAGAAGAATCCGACGAGGCCGATGTCGCTCAACGACACCGCCCAGGGAATCAGAAACGCGATTTCCAGATCGAAGACGATAAAAAGGATCGCGACAAGATAAAACCGCACATCGAACTTCCGCCGCGCGTCGCCGAAAGCCTCAAACCCGCATTCATAGGCGGCATTTTTCGCGGCGTCGGGTTTTTGTTTGGCGATAAGGAAAGAAAGGCCGACTGCAGCCACAGCGACGGCGAAAGCCAGACCGAGGAAGATCAGGATGGGCAGATAGTCGAGGGAGAGGTTGCTGAGCATAAAACTCTCGGTTATTGGCGTTCACTCGTCATTAGATATTTTTTCTGAACCAGCTTCGTCTTGCGTGGCTTCCCAGACCGCGAATTCGTTGTCTTCGTCGGGGATTTCGGCATCGTCTTCTCCTTCCGCCTCGCGCGGCAAATTGGACATGACCGGACGCGCGTCGAGCAAGCCTGCGGCTTTCAATTCGTCAAGTCCGGGCAGGTCTTTTAGCGTTTCGAGGTTGAAGTGACTGAGGAATTCCGGCGTCGTGCGCCACGTTAGCGGGCGGCCGGGGGTGTCGCGCCTTTTGCCCGGGCGGATCCAGCCGAGTTCGAGAAGAATATCCAACGTGCCGCGGCTGGTATCGACGCCGCGAATGCTTTCGATATCAGCGCGGGTGACAGGTTGATGATAGGCGATGATCGCCAGAACCTCGGCTGCCGCGCGGGGCAGTTTGCGGCGCGGCTGGCGCGTGATCTTCATATGCGGCGAGATGTCGGGCGCGGTGCGAAAGCTCCATTGCCCGTCGGATTCGACCAGATTGACTCCGCGTTCGGCGTAGAGTTTTTTCAGACCATACAGAATCTCCAGAACGTTCACGTCCGCGCCGACCTGCCGCATCAATAAATCGACGGTCACCGGCTCGCCGCTGGCGAAAATCACGGCTTCCAGCAGGCGGTGTTCGGGGGTTAAATTGGTTATATCGGTCATTGTTCTTCCTTAGTTAAACCACATTCGCCACAAGAGCGGTATAGTTCCCCTCCCCCCTTGGCTCTTTGGTGGGGGGGCTAGGGGTTGGGTGTATATTAATCGGTTCATAAGTAAAGCGACACAAGTTGACACAAGCACTGGCGCAGTTCCCCTCCCCTTGAGGGAGGGGTTAGGGGTGGGGTGTATCAAAAGCCCTTTGGCAAAAGAACTTTATATATACCCCACCCCTAACCCCTCCCTCAAGGGGAGGGGAATCCCTGCGGCGCTTACGTCTACTATGTTGCTCTACTTTGTAAACTGATTAAGAAAGCTCTTTTGCCAAAGGGCTTTTATATATACCCCACCCCTAACCCCTCCCTCAAGGGGAGGGGAATCCCGCCGGTTTTATCCGCAATTGCCGATCACCTCACGAGAAGCACGCAGCTTTGGGGATATGTTAAGCTCCATCATTCGTTCCTCTGCGCGTTTCAGGATTGCCAAAACAACGCCCTCGCGATTTGTCATAACGTCTTCATCCATAAAGCGCATCACTTCATACCCGACTTTCCTTAAATACGCATCGCGCCGTTTGTCCTGATCTAACCGCGTATCGTGCGACAGTCCGTCAACCTCAACAATCAAGCGAAGCTTGAGACAAATGAAGTCGGCAATATACGGATGAATGGGGTGCTGCCGCCGGAATCTGAATCCTCTGTCGCGCATTGCAATGCGAAGTTCCGCCCATAAGATTCTTTCCGAAAGCGTCGGATCCTTCCTTAGTTCTTTGGCGCGAGCATGATCGGAAAAAGAACTCTTATGTTCAGCAAGCTTGACAAAATCTGGCATTCTTTTTGTCCTCAAAGTGTGCGCTCTTTTTCGGTTAGAAAGAAACCTTCTCGCAACAATCGCAACGGAGTTCCCCTCCCCTTGAGGGAGGGGTTAGGGGTTGGGTGTATAAAGCTCTTTTGCCAAAGGGCTTTCTTATATACCCCACCCCTAACCCCTCCCTCAAGGGGAGGGGAATACCTCCGTTATTGCGGCACCTATGTATCTTTCTCGCCAATTTCCTCGATCTTCTCGCGACGCCGTAGGTAAATCGGGGCGAAGCTGCCGTCCTGACGCATTTCCAACTCGCCGTTTTTCACCAGTTCCAAAGTCGCGGCGAAGGTTGAGGCTAGGGCGGAACGGACTTCCATAAGTTCCTCGGCGCCGAGAATGTCGGGCAGATAGTTTTGCAAAACGCCCCAGCTTGGCATCCGTCCCAACAGATGGCGCAGACGCGCGACGCTTTCTTCAAGGCTGTAAAGCCGTGTGCGCACGATGTTATAAGTTTCCGGCTTGCGGCGGCGCAAGGGCGCGCTGAGCGCCGTCAACAAATCCTGTATCGGAAGGAAATATATCGGCTTCTCTGTGACTTCGACGGGTTCGGGAAGGCCGCGCAGGAAAATGTCGCAGCCGAGTTGCGGCCTGTCCTGAATTTGCTGCGCCGCTTTTTGCATTGCTTCCAGACGCAGCAACTGGAATTTCAGCGCTGCCGCCATTGCGGCGGGATCGGTTTCGTCTTTGGCTTGTTCGGGTTCAGGTAAGAGAAGGCGCGATTTCAGATAGGCCAGCCACGCGGCCATCACCAGATAATCGGCGGCGATTTCCAGACGCAAGCGGCGCGCTTCGGCGATATAGCGCAAATACTGCTCGGCCAAAGGCAAGATCGCGAGTTTGCATAAATCGACCTTTTGCTCACGCGCCAGCGATAGCAAGAGATCAATCGGGCCTTCGAAGCCGTCGAGGGAGATGACGAGTTCGGCCGTAGGGGTTTCGGGTTCGGAATTCATGCCTGCTTTGCCACAGAATCAAACGTGTAAGCCGACAAATTAGGGGGATTCCGGCGCGAAAGCTATGGTTTTGCTTGCAGCGCGTTATAATTCTTCATTGTTTTCCTTGCGTTCGTTTTTTCATCCTTTGTTCACCGTATCAACCTCGTAAAAAAGAGAAGCGCGCTTCCCGTGACCTCGCCGAAGCGAGGGGCGGCATGCAACCTGCTTGTTGGAGCCTCCGGCGATACCCCACAGTCGTACGCCTGTGGGCACAGAGGCGGAACAAACGCGTTCTTTCGAACGTGGGGGTGTTATAGACGAAGCCGGAGGGGGTGTCAAGGGAAAAATCATACTATTTTAGAATATTATGGGATTTGTCATTTTTTGCGGTTGGGTGGGTATCCCTCGCCGAAGACACACTACGGGAACACGATAAAAATGCGCCGCATAGGGCGATATCAGCTAAGAAACCATTGATGAGACGCCATTTAGCGGATTGTTAACAGTTTTGGGATAATATGCGTTTTATTGTCGATCATTGCATAGGGAGGGAGACATGGCTGGTGGAAGATTTAACGATTTGGCGGCTGATGCGGCTTGTTGGAATCGCAACAATTTAATTATTACAAAAGATGCCCCTGATGCCTTGATTAAAGAGGCAACGAAATCCGGCTTGCAAAACAAACCGACAAAGGGACTTATTGAAGCCGCAACAAACGCACCAACATGCAAAGGCAACGAACTCCCCAACATGATACAGGTAATTCCGGCAAAGACATTTCTTCAACACCTTCCGTAAACTGAAGTGTGCTTTGGAATGCGGCGCAGTTAAACGATGGGCGGGGACGGTTGAACGTCGCGCGTGCTTACCCATCCCCTTCATACGCCAAGCCGCCTAGCAAAACATCCAACCGTGCGGCGTCTTCTGCCGGAGCATAGGCAGGGTTTAGGGGGGTGACCATTGCTTTGGCGTGGATCCAGCGCGCCCAGCTTTTGTCGTTCATCGGCTCCATAACGCGGGAGATGGCTTCCATTTCCGAGGTGTCGCCGCTGCAATGAACGACGACGTCGTTACCCGCATGAAGCGCGCGTTGCGCCAATTCGGCGGGGAAACCTTTCAAAGCCTTCATCGTCAGATCGTCGGACAACAGCAAGCCGTCGAAGCCCAGCGCGCCGCGGATGATGTCGTTGTTGATCGTCGGCGAAAGCGAAGCAGGATAATCGGGGTCGAGCGCGTCGAAGACCGCGTGCGAATTCATGCCCAAAGGCAAATCCTTCAATAGCTCGAACGGGACAAAATCTTGCCCTTCAAGCTCGGCGCGGGGCGTGTCGATGATCGGCAGCATATGATGCGGGTCGACTTTTAGCTTGCCGTGGCCGGGCATGTGCTTGATGACCGGCAACAGGCCGTTCGCCAGAAAAGTTTCCGCCTGCGCCCGCGCCAAAGCCGCGACGATCGCGGGTCGAGGGCTGAAAGCGCGGTCGCCGATCGCGGGCGAGCTGTCGGGACTGAACAAATCGACGACCGGCGCGCAATTGATCGTGATGCCAAGATTGACCAATTCGCAGGCCAAAACGCGGGAATAAAGCTTAATCGCTTCGGCGCCCCATTCGGGGTCGCGCTCGTACATCTGCCCGAAGGCGCGCGCGGGCGGGTATTTTGGCCATAGGGGAGGTTGTAGGCGGGAAACGCGCCCCCCCTCCTCATCGATCGCGATTTCAATCGAGTCGCGGCCAACCGCATGCTGAAGCTCCTTAATCAGATAACGGATCTGCTCACGGCTTTCGCAATTGCGTTTGAACAGGATAAAACCCAGCGGATCGGCGTCCCTGAAAACAGAGCGCTCGATCGAATCCAGTCTTGTTCCCGAACAGCCGAATATAATCGGCTTTGGCCTGTTTCCGTTATTTTCTGACAAGGATGCACCCGGCGTTGATTTGTTTTAAGGACGCGCACAGGCGCGAAGCGTCGCTTGCGGGCATTCCCTTGCTTTGAATGCGATAATAGATGCCGCGCTTGCCCAAATCGGCGCGCGCGAGACGTAGGGTTACGCCCTTTAAGATCGCCGCATATTTCTTTTGCAAATTCTCCATCGTCGCGCGCGCTTGCGCCTCGTCGGGAAGAGACGCCAGTTGGATTAGGGCGTCGCCAGAATCCGTGGCCGTCGGAGCTTTGGTTGTTTCGATCAGTTGCGCGATGGATACGGGGGCTTTCGGCGCAACTTGCGGTTTGGAAACCTCGGCAACATGCGGCGGCTGGGGCGGAGCTGCCGGAACGGAAGGAGTCTGTGAAGCGGATGGAGCAGCCGGCAAGGCTGTCCCGACGGGCGAGGCTTGCGGCGGAACCGGGGAGGGAACGGGAGCCGCCGCAACTGTTGTCTCGACCGGCTTTGTCGCAACCGCGCCACCGAGGACGTCACCAGACGGCGCTGAAGCAGGTTTTGACGCAACCGTAACCGCTGCGACGGGGGCTGCGGCAGGAGCGGGAGCCGCGGCAACCGCCGTTCCCGTAGGCAGCGCGGGCGTTGCCTGCGCAGAATCCGGAACGGGCGCAGTTTCCTTGGGTTCTTCCGGCGGCGGCAGTAGGTGTTCGACTTGCGGCGCAGAGTCGTTTTTGTTTTCCATTTGGTCGTAGACAAGGACATTCTGGTTGGGAATGTCGATGCCGCCTGGCTCGGCCGGTTTTTGCCGATACGCGCCCGCGGCCTTGATCGTCGGAATGTCGGCGGGATTGGACGGCCCGCGCCCCCACAGCGCATAGAATCCACCGCCCAACACTGCAGCCAGAACGATCACCGTCATCAGGCGCCGCCGCGCATAGGCGCGTTCCTGCGACGTGTCGGATCGCACGGGACGTTCGTAGACGTAAAGTTCAGGCGGCTGCTGACGATTCACTGCGCAATTCCTCCATCGGCGTGCAGCCCGCGACAGCCAGACCGCTGCGCAAAACGGTACGCACAGCATTAATGAGCGCGAGTCGCGCAAGGGTCAAGCCCTTGTCGTCCGGCAGGATAAAACGCAGCGTGGCGTCTTCGTTGCCCTTGTTCCATAGCCCGTGAAAAAGCCCCGCGAGTTCGAGCAGGTAAAAAGCGATTCGGTGCGGTTCCTGCGCCAGCGCCGCCGCTTCGACGACGCGCGAGAAGTTGGCCATGCCTTTGACCAGCAGCAATTCGTCTTCGGATTTGATCGCGCCGAGAGGGATTTGGGCCAAAGCGGGTAAGGTCAGTTCGGACGGGGAAAACATCTCCTCGGCACGGCGCAGAATCGAACAGCAACGGGCATGGGCGTATTGGACGTAGAAGACGGGGTTGTCGCGGGTTTGCTCCAGAACCTTGACAAGATCGAAGTCCAACTGCGCATCGCTCTTGCGCGTCAGCATGATAAAGCGCACGACATCCGCGCCGACTTCATCCACAACATCGCGCAGCGTCACGAAAGTTCCGGCGCGTTTGCTCATCTTGTAGGGCTGGCCGTCTTTGAGCAAATTAATCATTTGGCATAAACGGACTTCCAATCGACCTTTGCCTTCCGTTATTGCCGTGACCGCCGATTGCAGGCGTTTGACATAGCCGCCGTGGTCAGCTCCCCACACATCGATCATCAGCGCGTAACCGCGCCGGAATTTATCGAGATGATAGGCGATATCCGAGGCGAAATACGTCCAGCTGCCGTCTGATTTTTTGAGCGGCCTGTCGACATCGTCCCCGAATTGCGTTGAACGGAACAAAGTCTGCGGACGGGGTTCCCAATCGTCGGGCAATTTGCCTTTGGGCGGCTCCAGCACGCCTTGGTAAATCAGGCCGTTGTCCTCAAGAAATTTAAGAGCGAGATCGACGCCTCCATTTTCGACTAAGGCGCGTTCGGAAGAGAACAGATCATGCTTCACGCCCATAATCCGCAGATCGCCGCGGATCAAATCCATCATCGCGTCAATGGCTTCCTGACGAAAAACCGGCAACCATTCGGACTCCGGCCTATCGCGCCATTTCGCGCCGTCACGCTCCGCCAATCTTTTGCCAAGAGGCACAAGGTAATCGCCCGGATAAAGCCCTTGAGGAACTGCGCCGATATTTTCACCCAAGGCTTCGCGGTAACGCAAAAAAACCGAACGCGCCAACACATCGACCTGCGCGCCTGCGTCATTGGTGTAATATTCGCGGCACACGTCGTAACCAGCTTTTGCCATAAGATTCGCAAGCGCGTCGCCGACGACAGCACCGCGCCCGTGACCAACATGCATCGGCCCCGTGGGATTTGCCGAAACATATTCAACATTGACCTTGACGCCTTTGCCGATGTCGCTGTCGCCGTAATGCGCGCCGCAGCGCAGGATTTCGGCGATCTCGTTTTGCCAGATTTCGGGATGTAGGCGCAGATTGATGAAGCCCGGCCCCGCGATTTCCACGGCGGCGATGCTGTTGTGCGCCTCAAGCCTCGGCTTCAAAACTTCAGCGATCGCTCGCGGCGGCTTGCCTGCGGCTTTGGCCAGAACCATCGCCGCGTTTGTCGCCAGATCCCCATGCGCGGCCTCGCGTGGCGGTTCGACGACAAAAGCCGGAATTTCGCCTGACAAGATCAAAGCGCCGGACGCAACGGCTTCGCTCACGGCGGCAGAGATGACTTCGTGAATAGTTTTGAAAATGGTCATATACGGTTTCCTTTAGGCGGCGTAAGAAAATAACCGCTTCAAAATGCGCGTCATCCCCGCATGCGCGGGGATGACGCACTTGGTTGTTTCACTTGTTTCCTGATGCCAACTTAGCGGTAAAATAGCAAGCGCAGCGCAGGTTTGCTAGTGGGCTGCGCGATATAAATTGAAGGGATAAAGACGCCGCTCTTGCTGTAAATTCGGTTGTCCAATCCCTTTACAAGGTAGAAGACCCCATAAATAACAGTGAAAAATCGCGTAATCCCTTGAGCCGAATCCTTCGTCAAATCGCTTGGATATCTCGCGCAATCGCGGTTATATATGTCGGGCGATGCGGTTGCTGGCCGTGTATTCCTTCGTTTATCCCTGCAAACAAAGCAGAATCATATTCTGTTTACTCAACTCGACCTTTCTTAAACAGGCTCACGGGCTTTGCCGTATCATGACGCCGCGCTTTACGCATTTTCGTCTTCTTGGCGTGTTGGCCCTGTGCGCGATGCTTTTGGGGTGCCTGCGGCGGGAAGGTTTGTATCCCAACTTTACGTCGCCGCCACCGATCGACCTCGCGAATTCGGAAACGGTCCCTGCCGTTCTCCCGCCGCCCGACAAACCGCCGCAGGAAGTGACGACGGATCAAGCTCAAACAAAACCCGTTCCCGCGCCGGAGATAGCGATCGTTTCTCCCCCTCCGCCGAGGCAGGAAGAACAGGGACAGAAAGATCCCGCGCCGACGGCGCCGAAGGCATCGACAACGCGCTTTATCTTCCATTCCTTTTTCATCGATCGCGAGAAGGAGTTCGACAACATCCAGATGTTTCCGCGCTGGATAGATATGCTGTCGCGCTATAATGCGGAATCCCATACGCTCAATGCGATTTGCGGCGCGGATCCATACTCTCCGTGCAAGCTGAAAGACTGGAAGGCTACTCTGGAAGGCCTGCGCGGCAAGCCTTTGCCTGAACAGCTTGACGCCGTGGATCGTTTTATCAACGCCTATCCCTATGTCGACGATATCGTGAATTGGGGGTTCGATAATTATTGGGAAACGCCCTATGAATTCCAGCGCAAGAGCGGCAATTGCAAGGACTACGCCATTGCCAAATTCATGTCGCTCAGGGCGCTGGGCGTTCCCAACAGCCAAATGCGGGTCGTGGTCGTGCGCGATTTGAATCTGGGCGGCATTATACATGCCGTTCTGATTGTTTTTATTGATGAAAAAGGCTATATCCTCGACAACCAGATCAAGCAGGTCATGCCCGCCGATAAAATCTATCATTACGTGCCCATTTACTCGATCAACGAACGGCATTGGTGGCAGCACTTCATGCTGGAACAAACAGGGGGGACGGACAAAAGCTATGACGCAAACACACGGTAATAATCCCAAATTAAAGCAGCCTTCGCTCAATCCCCGCATTCTGGCGTTGCTTGTGGTCGTTATGGCGGTTCTCGGCGGCGCGCTGGTTTCCCGCTTTGTCGCCGTGGAGCGCGCGCGCGAACTTCTCTCTTGGCAAAACCGGTTGAGCCTGATCGCCGACAGCCGCGCTTCGGATATCGAGGCGTGGCTGGATCGTCATTTCAAGGAACTGGGCGATGTGGCGAGCAACCCTTCGCTGCAGCTTTATATGGCCGAGTTGCAAAGCGATTCAAAATCCGCCGCGGCGGAAGACCCCGCGCAAGCCGTGTATTTGCGCAATTTGCTGTCCATCACTGCGGATCGGCTGGGGTTTACGGAAAAAATATCTGCCGAGCTTAAATCGATCAACGCCGATGTTCGCCAGCCTGCCGGGGTCGGTCTTGCGATCGTCGATAACAAGGGAAAGATTTTGGTGGCGACGGCGGGGCTTCCTGCGCTTGGCGACGAACTGGCGGCAAAGATCGAACGCCTGCCCCTTAACCAGCCGTCCCTGATCGATATTTTTACGACGCAAAGCGGCAGTCGGCATATCGGTTTCGCGTTGCCGATCTATCCCATCGATGCCGATCCCAACGCTGCACAGCCGATTGGGCGTTTGGTCGGGGTCAAGAATGTCGGCGGTGATCTTTTCAAGCTTTTACGCCAGCCGGGCGCGACGGAGCAAACGCTGGCGGGCGTCTTGCTTCGCAAGGAAGGGGATAATGCCGCCTATCTGTCGCCGCAGGGCGGAGAAAAAGACACAGCCGCTTCTCTTTCTCTGAATACGCCGGATCTGGACGCGAGTTATGCTTTGACGTCGCCGGGAAACTTTGCAGTCAAGAAAGATGCGCAGTCGCGTTCGGTTTTGATGACCAGCCGCGCCATAGCCCATTCGCCGTGGGTCATGTTGTTGCATATCGACCGCAACGAGGCGCTGCGCGACAGCGACACATGGGTGAGGCAAATTCAGTACAGTTTGCTGTTCGCCCTGCTGGCTGTTATCGGCGCCGTTGTCGCCATTTGGTATTACGGCACCTCAAGGCGAAGCTTGCTGCTGGCTTTGGAAACCAAAAGGATGGCGGCGAAATCCGTGGCGCAGGAACAACTGCTGCGGGTTGTGGCCGATAATCAGTTGGAGCCGATTGTCATTGCCGACAAGACAAACATCGCGCGTTTCGCCAACGCCAAGGCGGCGCAAGCCTTTCATATGCCGACGGGCGATATTGCGGGCAAGGATCTGGCCGCGCTTATGGGCAGCGAGTTTGCGAAAGGCTATAGTGAAGCGAACAACGTGGCTTTGTTGCGCAACGCGCCTTATATCCGCACATGGTCGATGGAAAACGGGACAAAATCCTGCGTTATCCGTTCGGCGCATGTTCCGCTTGCGCATATTCCCGTCGAAGGTTTGCCCGCGCCCTCGCCGGGGGTTCTGATGATCGATCAGGATATCACCGAGATCGTCAATGAACGCGAACACCGCATGCGTATTTTGCGCCAATTGGTTGATATGCTTGTGCATATGGTGGACAGCCGCGACCCCAATGCCGCCAGCCATTCCGCCTGCGTCGCTTTTGTGGCGCGCGCCGTCGCTGTTGGCATAGGACTGGACAGCGAACGCGTCGAAACGACGGAAATCGCCGGAAAATTGATGAATATCGGGAAAATCCTCGTGCCGAGCGATGTGCTGACCAAAGCCGATTCCCTGACCGAAAAAGAAATGCGCGGCATTCACGACGCTATGAGCGGCAGCATCGCCTTGCTAGAAAAGATCGAATTCGACGGGCCCGTCGTCGATACCTTGCGGCAATCGCGGGAATGCTTTAACGGCAGCGGGCCTTTAGGTCTGCGCGGTGAAAATATTCTGGTAACGGCGCGCATTATTGCCGTGGCTAACGCCTTTATTGGCATGATCAGCCCGCGTTCGTACCGCGACGCGCTGGGCATTGAACAGGCGATTAAAACCCTGATCGGGGCTATCGACATTCAGTTCGACCGCCGCGTGGTCGTCGCTCTGGCCGATTTCGTCGAAAACCAGCACGGGCGCGATTCCCTCGCGCAGTTGATCGCCAAGGGGAACGGCGGGTGATTTTCTCTTAGTGGCGTGAGGAAATTAGTGAGACAACTGGTGCAGCAAAAGCGATAGAATCCCCTCCCCCTCTATGGGGGAGGGTTAGGGGGGGGGGGGGGCGAGCGTGTGAGTGGTCTTGCTGCAAGAATTATCTTTTAACTTGCAAAGACATGCCTTGCGGAAACATGACCCCCACCCTAACCCTCCCCCATAGAGGGGGAGGGAATCCTGCCGCTTTGCTTCACCGTTATTCCTAACCGTCAAACTAGAGCCACATATTTCCCCACGCCGCCTAGAAATGCGCTGAAAGGCTGAAGAAGATGCGGGGGTCGTGGCGATACGAAGTCGGATCGTCCGGCGGCCTTATGACAGGAACGTCGAATTCCAGTGAGCTGGAAAGATAGCTGGTGAAATTCGTGCGCGCGCCGAGCCCCATGGAAGACAGGCTGGAATCGCTTGCCACGCCCGTGGCCGCCGCGCCGCGCACCCACGCTTCGCCGACATCGTAGAAGGTGAAGAGCTGGTACGAATCGAAGTAAGGCTCGTCAACCCGACCGTCGTAACGCAATTCGAACTTGCCCGCGATGCCGCTGTCGCCCAAAGCTTCGGCGGGATCGAAGGCGCGCCCGTAATCCGCGCCGCCCAGCGAGAATTGTTCATCGGTCAACAACGGATCGAACGAATATTGCGCCGTCGCGCCCGTCAGGAACGAGAAGTTGCCGGGCAACTGCTGCAAACGCGACACGTCGAAATTGGTTTTGGTGAAAGCGCTGTTGCCGATGGGGTTCGAGCGGACGTCGCCGCTGCTGGTGGCGTTAAAGATATTCATGCCTTGGCTCAACTGAACATTGACCAAGTCGCTGCCCAGCATGTCGTCGAGGAAGCTGTAAAGCCCGCCGACCCGCGCGACGCGCAGACGATCCGTCGATAAGGTATAGGGGATATCCGGCAAGTCATTGCTGGTATTATGCACGTCAAAGATCGCAGTGCCGACAATAGTTTGTTCGCGCAACCGCATAAAGGGATGGCTCACTTTAGCTTCAAACAAATCGGAGTCGCCCACGACATGCAGGCCTTCCAGATAACTGCTGTTCGGTTCGGTGCGGAAATGCGACGCCGACAGGCTGAGCTTGGTGCCTTCGCTGTCGAGGATTTCGTCGTGTTGTAGCTGAATGCCAAAAAGTTCCTTAAGTGGATCGGCGGTTTCCACGCGAAGCTGCGTATGATCGAAGGAGTCCAGCAGCGAATTCGCGCCAAGCATGAAGGTATGCTCCCACGGGCCGATATATTTGCTGCCGCGGTTGTCGAACGTATAGGAACCTTCAACCACCTTCTGGTTGACCGTTAACACGAGATCTGCCGCGCCGAACTGGGATTCCGCGGGGCGGATAAGGCCGGTGACGGTTTCGCCGGGCAAATCGTTCATCAAAAGCATATAGCGTTCGAGATCCGCCATTTTTGTCGGGTGAGTGGCTTTGATCTTGTCGGCGAAGGACTCTAGGGCGCGCTTCTCTCTATCGCTGCCCACATCGCCCTCAAACGTGACGTTGTCGAGGTAGCCTTCGACGACGCGGATATGAAGCTCGCCGTTCGTGATGGTTTGCACCGGCACGATGGCTTGGGAAAGAATATAGCCGTCGTTGCGGTAATGGGCGGTGATACGCGCGGCGATTTCGCGCGCGTCAAGCAACGAGATCTCTTGCCCGATTTTGTCTTGATAGGCGGAGGCGAGGTCTTCGGCCTTATAAACCGTCGCGCCGTCGATAACGATGCCTTTTAGCACGAATTTGTTTTTCTCAAGCTGCGCGCGCAGAATGTCGGAAAGCGGCTGCGATTCCGTTGGCGCAGGAAGATTGAGCTCCAGATGATTGTTCGTCTTTTCCGGCGCCTGAAACTGTTTTTCAACCTGCCCCGGGTTTACGGCGGCGGGAACTTCCACAGCCAGAGCGGGCGAAAGCCCCGCGCTTGCGAGGATCAATGCGCTTAGGAGGGGAACGCCCGCCAATAAACGGATACAACGCGGGGTAACATTCTTACGGTTTGCAACTGGATAAGCCATATCAGGTATTTCCTTCGAGATTAAACGGTTCGACGTCAGACAAGCTCCGAAATCGGACGAAAAATGCCGTTGGCACCCTATCCAACAAAAAATTCAATGTAAACAAGTGTTTTAATAAGGCTGTTCCAAAAATCATACGCCTCCTGCTTATTTTCACGAAAAACTGCGTAAATGCTTGGTCAATAAGCAACTAAACTTTATCTCGGAAAGTACACTGCCGCAGAGAATCTCTGCTCTCTAGTTCTGGGGTGGGGGCACGGCATTGTCGCCGCAAAGTCCAGTTGCATAACCCTATCTGATCCGTATGTTATTGAATGTGTTGAGAAAATATTCGAGACAAATCAAGCGAAGGAACACGGGGAGAGATTTTCCCTGAGTAACGTTCCTTTGAGTTTGGCGGGGCGGAGGTAACCGGCGCGACAATTCCTATACTGGGTATTCACTTGACGCCAGCAAACGAAAAACAGCACAAGATATAGGAATTTTGCGGTATTTTTTCCCAACCCATTGGCACTGGGGCGTCAAGTGCATACCCAGTATTCCTATTGTACTAACTTGTTGATACTGCATGGAATTGTCGCGGGACTAATCAAAAACTTCATCGCTTTTGCCGATGTTACAAACAGAACAGAGCGTTTGAAGATTCTCTATAACGGTTTCACCGCCTTTTGACCATGGCACTACGTGGTCAATATGAAGGGTGACAGACGGATCTTTTGCTGGGCTGGCTCCGCACATACGGCATATGCAGTTATCTCTAATCAAAACCGTAGCGCGCAATCGCCAGTTAATTTTTCTGGGTGTTCTTCTTCCGGAAATTGGAACGGCTCCTTCAGAATCGATTGTTGTTTCTGCTTGATTGTCGGGATTCTCAACGTATTGAACAAAGACGACCAAGGCTTTGTTCCATGAACCGAAACGTTTTTCGTATGTGCCGAGAGAAAATTTTGATGCGTTTGCCGACTTAGTTATGTCCTTGCCAACAGGTTGCCTTCCCAAGGTTTGCCAGACGTTCGCCAAATTCTCGAAAAGCTCTTCATTAGGAATATTGATTCTGTTGTTTATCCCCATGCCAGCGGCGCTCAACGCTTTATTCCATGAGCCGAATCTTCGAAGGAGAGTTGTTGCTCCGTATTTACCGTATTGATCGTAATTTGTTTTGGTAATCGAATCTGTGTGCAGACGTTCGCCTACGTTTCTTATGTCAGCAAGAAGATCGTTTTCTGGAATATCCCGCTGCCTCAATTTTAGTTCGAACTTTTGCACGATTTATCCTTGCCCCTTTGCTGGACAATGTGGGTTTTTAGTCACATATGAGCGTTTTTAAGTGCAACAAATTCGTCGTGAACGATATGCTGAATTTCTGTCCAAGAGGGTAGCGGAAAGAGAAAATTATTGATGCCAAGCTGACACTGGCGTTGCTTCTGCTCAAGAATTATACGGTTACCATTTTCTGTAACTAAATAGTTGCCGTTTTCGGTAAGCAAATATTGGTTTTCATCTCGACATTCTACGCCTGAATTCATTTCCCTGACTGCCGTCAGTTGCAAAGCCCCTGAAAATAGCAGGAAGATAAGAAGCAATATGGCTAATCTTGCTTTGGTAGGTATGTACGAAGATTGTTTGATGGCTACATACGACATAACAATGATTATCCTCCGAGTTTTGGTTTCAAGTGCTCCCCATACGAAATACAACTCAGCGCCTAACCTGTTGACTTAATGGAGCCGTACCGAGTCAGCAGCTATCATAACTTTTAGAGAGTTTCGGCCTATCTGACAATCGGGAGAAGTGGTTTCGGAAGTTTTGGGGTCAACGACTTTGCCAAAAACGTTTGTTGGCAAAAGCTTTGCCTGAACCGGATTTAATATAATACTCGAATTCTTGAGCTTTGCGCTGGTCGGCAAAGGCGTGATAGCTGACCAAATGCCACGGTTTGTATTTTGCCGTGTGGACAGAGCCACCTGCATTGTGTGTTTTTAGGCGCTCTTTCAGATCGGTCGTGCATCCAACATAGCGTTGATTGGCTTAGCACCCGTCAATTTCTCTAATCCCATAGATTGGCCTCATTCCAAACGACCCAGAGTCTGGGGATGGGGGCGAGGAAAACCAGACATCGGCGCAGGAAGCGCAGGCCGGCTTTGAACAGCGATATCAGAGAACGCA
>JARLJD010000127.1 GCA_031291395.1 Alphaproteobacteria bacterium
CCATCGGGAGCGGCTAAACACCGCGCCACTGTCGTCGGGCCGGTTGGTCCGAGACGTCAGGCGCCCGTAGCTCAGCTGGATAGAGCACTAGACTACGAATCTAGGGGTCAGAGGTTCGAATCCTTTCGGGCGCGCCATTTAAATCAACAACTTAGACGCGACGCGCTCGCTCGATGCTTCCCAGAAATTGCGATTGGGAAGCGTATGGGAAGCGGCGCGCTCCTAATCCCGCGCCGCGCGATTCCCAACGAGGGCGTTTTGCGGCAGGGCGGGGCGGGCCCGTCGCTCAGAGCGCGGCGCTTCATAAAGCGAAGTTGGGAAAAGCCAAGCCACTCCGACGCGGTTCGATCGAAAATAGGTCGTGTTTCGGAAATCGCAGCCGATTTTGAAATTGCACGCCTCCAAAAACCTCGCGGAATTGAGCGTGATCTAATTCAATGCGCCATTGTTTGGAGGGTTGATAATGGCGGGATGAACGGCGCCGGGTTTGCCGCGGGCTCCCACTTCCCAATAGGATGGAGCCATTACGAGCAAGACGACGCGGTTCAGGCGGGCTCTGGGATTTTTCATCATGAGTATTAGGTCCACTACTCTTTTGTTCTCGATCGGCCTTTTTCTTGTGGGCTGCGCGGCGCGGGAGACGGTTCAGTTTTCGACGGCAGCCGGCCAAAGCTCTTTTGTCCGGGATGGCCAACCAATCATCGTTTCGCCAATGCACGACTCGATTGTGATGGTCTGGCCCGCTTCACGTGAGTTACGTTCTGGCGCGCGCCCTGTCTTTGTCGTTGCAGCTACAAATCGAACCCGCAATCCTTTCGATTTGCGGGCCGCGAATATCCATGTTTTTCAAACAGTCAATGGTGTCGAGGCGCAAGAGCTTCCAATTGTGACTTACGAAGAACTTGTGTCCGAGGAGCGCACACGACAGGCAGTGGCCGCGCTCGCGACAGGCATTGCTGCAGGCGCGAATGCGTATTCGGCGTCACAGGCCGGTTATGGACACATGTACGGGACCGTTAACACTGGCTACGGAATCCAGACAGTTTCAACGACCTATTACGACCCCACAGCGGCGGCGGTGGCCCAATCGAACGCTGCGGCGACGAATGATGCCTTGATTTCTGCTGCAGTTCAGAACGGACAGCGCAATCTTGCCTCATTAGTGTCAATCGGCGCGCAAAATTGACCCTCGATCGGCGTCCAAAATTGACCCCTCTGGCGGCATAGGATTCGATGCGAGCGTGCGCCCCGGCGCAGCTGGTTGGGGTTGCGCAGCCGGGGCGCGCGCGGAGGCGTGAGGCTCG
>JARLJD010000128.1 GCA_031291395.1 Alphaproteobacteria bacterium
CACTTGAACACCATAGCCTTGTAGCGCAAATGCTTGAACGATTTCATGAGCCAGCGCGAAATCATCTTCGTAAAGAACGATTTTTTGGCTGCTGTCGGAAACGTCAGGTACCATTGTCGCACATCCAGCTGGAACCGCATCGCGTCTAACAGGATTTGATGAAACGAGCAAAAGTTAGGGCGGGGTTTGAGAAGCTTGCCAGTCGCAAGGTTTCGCCGGAAAGGGCAAGTATTTTTAACAAGAAAATTTAGAAAAACTAGGTTATTATGGTCGCATCTTCACGACTTTCGTCATTGCCATATTTTATTCTGAATTTAAATTATTTTTTCCGCACAGAGGTGTGTGGCGTGTGTGAATTAAGTTTACTGAATAAAATTAGTAGAAATATTATGTGTTTGCGGGCCGGATCACAAGATAAGAAATATCCATTTGGCGAGTACTGATGGCGTTTTTATCATAAAATACAAGTTATATGGCACGGATAACCTCGTGATGACGTCGGTTTTAGGCATCTTTATTTATCGCGAATAGGCCGCGTGCCAAGCTCGCGCTCAAGATACCCGATTTCGCGCATGATCGCATCCCACGCGTCGATGTGGAGGCCACATTGGATGCCGCCGGGTCGGTTTCCCTCGTCGACGTCGACCCCGTGGGCAGGCGGCAAAGCATTTATGGCCGTCGACGCAATCGCCCGTCGCGAGCTCGGCCGCGCGCGCCTTTGTCGAACGTTTGAGCGGCACTCCCGGTTCGCTTCGACGTTTTACCCGCGGAAATAACCATGGACACGTTGCGGATAAATCTTTTCGGCGGACATATAGAAGGTTGGTTGCCACGGGTTCCATTCGTTCGACGCTCATGGCGTTTCATTCCGCCCGTCGCCGATCTTAAAAGCCACGGTTCTTCGCCCGGGGCGGGGCGGTAAACGAAGCCAGACCCGCTGCAAGGCCGAACGGCTTGACCCCTTTAAAATATGTTTATAACCAATCGTTCGCACCATCCCTGATTTCGATCCATCCGGCGTTAATCCCACGTTTGAATTTTTAAGCTTCAGCCCGCGAATACGGACGAAAACGTTCGATAGACCATATAAGCGGCAACGACGAAAACCAGGGTGGAGAAGACCGTCGCCAAATGACCGGTCTTTCCCGCGAGGCGCTTGGCGACGCGAATGCCGAGGAAACCGCCGATGATCCCGCCAGCGATCAGAAC
>JARLJD010000129.1 GCA_031291395.1 Alphaproteobacteria bacterium
AGCGCGGCCTGAACGACGGTCAACTCATCGCAAAGGCGCCAAAGGTCCAGCCCTTCCATTTTTCCCTCGAATTGTCGGTTGATGACGCAAGCGCCGTAACTTGATTCGGCCTATTGTCCCGCGCCAAGGATGGCGACGGCAAGGGCGCCGACGGCCGACGCTAACGCTACGCCCTTTTTTTGATAAAATGAGCATCGTCAGGAGCAGCGCGCTCCTCGTGGTCATCTTGTCGATGTGTAACTTTTTAGCCGCCAATCAAAACATTTGTTGGTACAATTGTTGGTATAATTATTTTCTGAAGATACTTAATACATATTATTCAATGAGTTATGTCTATTATTCGATGCCGGCCAGGGCACCAAAAAGCCATCCAGGATAGTCAGAAACCGTTCGAAAAGTCCCGGAGAGGCGTTCTGCCTCGCGGAAGACTGGCAATGACGCGGGCTTCCCGGCTCGTTTCGGGAGGGGGCGCAAATCGTACAGCCGTCGATTGCGCCGCGTCGGATTGCGTTCGGCCTCGTGCCGGACGGCTAAAATGCGCGCCGAAATCCTCCGGCGATCACTTCAGGGTGCTGACATAAGCGGCGACCGCTGCGATCTGCTGCGGCGTGAGGTTATGCGCGATTGGCTGCATGATCGCCGAGGAATCGGGGGTGGCGGCCTTCTGGCCGCGCTCCTTCTCCCAATTGCTCAGCTTCTTGATGATGTCGTCGTTGAACTGGCCCGCAAGTCGGGGGAACTGGCCATCGCCCTTGGCTGTACTTTTTGACGTCCGCAATTGGCTGTGGCGCAAAACAACAATCCGTGAAACGCTCAACGCCCCTTGGACTGCTCCTTTTACGGACCCGAGCTATCGGCAATTCATGAGAGACTTGCAAATGCGCATCTGTTCCCGCATCGCCGGCGTCCTACTAGCGGGTTGTGGAGTCATTTTTGGCGATTGCAGCCCTTTTGCAGGGAGCGCCGAGGGGGCGGAACTTGCCGCGCCAAAGATGCAGGCGGAGGCGGCTGCCAAAAATACAGCAAAACATATCTATTTGGTTTGCCTGCTGCAACATACACAACATCTGGCCAAGCAGTCAGACGAGCCGGCAGACGCGCTAACAGCGACCATTTTTGCATCATGCTCTGAAGAGCGCAGCAAGCTTGTGCAAGCCAATGAAATTGGCGAAAGCCCCCAAAGGGCACTCGAATTGGTCGATGTTTTCGACGGAGAAATCAAAAAAGGCATTCTCTTGATGGTCAATACGGTTCGTACGAAAAGCCATTCCTCCTAAGCAGGCAACGCCATCATCAAACAGCCAAAGCCAGCTCTCCTCCCATCGGAGAGCTGGCCATGCCGTTGCTGATGACG
>JARLJD010000130.1 GCA_031291395.1 Alphaproteobacteria bacterium
CGAGCCTGTCGCGGCTTTCAGAGCCTCCTGCGCCCAGGCTGAACCGCCGCTGACAATCATCACAGCTGTCAGGGAAATCATAATCCGACGAAACGACATGAAAAGCCTCCCCCGAAAACCCAGCCATGCCATAAGGGTGTTGATGCCCGAAAGCCGCCCGCGAAGTCATCGCGGGCGGTCCAGAAGCATGTAGACGCCTAATTCTCGGGGCGGCATCTGCCCGTCATCTTCACTGAAACCCGCCTGTCGAACTTTATGAACAAGACCATCATTGTCGATAAACATAACCATTTTCGACCCCATAAAATCAGAGCCACGTCATTAAGCCAGAGAACTTTTGAATAAAATTCACACTGAGCATTAAAATCTTCTCAATCCCCGAAAGGAAAACAGCAATGAACCGCCAGCCGCTGACACGCGACACCCTGTCGAAACTCAACCACGCGCTCGTCGCCGCCGGATTTTCGTCAATCGATATCGACGAAGCCTTGCAGCGCAATGTCCTCATCGAACGCGCCGAACGGCGTGAATCCGACACGCTTACCAGCTTCGTCTGCCTCAACCCCGATTTCGCGCACATCTCCTTCAAATTCGGCGACATCAAGAAGAGCGGCGAGACATTCCGCTATCCCACAACAAACGCCGACAGCGAGGCAGTCGCCAACTTCGTTCACAACCTGGTCGGAGCTGCCACAACCTTGACCTAACACACTTACGCGAACGGGGCTCTCAATAACGCGTGCGCCCCCAATGCGTCTGGCACTGCCAAAAGCACTGCGAACGTGATACAACTTTCTCGAAAGGAAATCTGATGCCCGACGGACAACCCGAAGACCTTGTCCTCCGCCTGCTGCGCGATATGCGTGAAAATATGGCGGCTAAAGACGACATTTCCGATCTTCGCTCCGAAATCCGTTCACTGCGCGCAGACGTCGCATCGGATATTCATACGCTGGACGCCAAAATCGACACGACAAGCAAGGATATCTCCGACCAGATCGTAGGCCTCCGCCGCGCCGTTATTGATTACCATTCGTCCGTCGTCGGTCATGGGAACATCATCGCCGACCTCGAAGCCCGCATCAGACGGGTCGAACAACGGTTGGGCCTCGACGAACCCCACTGAGCCACACTGGCGGGAAACCCGCCAGCCAACGTCTACCGTAAAACCCCGCGCTCAAGGCTCCTCTAAGAAGGCGATCTCAACATATTGGATCGCCTGACTTAAAGGGATGAGCCACAAAGGTTATTATAAAATACGAGTTAAAAAGGAAAATGCTTGAGCTGCAGTCTAGCGTAATCTGAGAGAACCCGATCTAATCGAAGAATAGATTCAAGTCTCTCCACTATCGTCGCCCTGCCGCTGCCTCGAATCGGATTCTGGTCGATAAAGCTAGTCGAGCAAGACCGAAATGTTCTTGCATCGCGCGCACAACTTCCTCGTCGCCAAGGCCCGCGGCCCGCAATCGATTCGCAAGCGTAGCAAGCTCCGCGAGCGGAATATCGCTGTGTTCACGCTGGTCAGAGCCTCGGAAGGGCGGCAACTCGTTTGGGTTCATTCCGATAGGCCAGACAATTTCCCGGTCGCCTTCTCGCGTGATCGTATATTTTTTGCCCAAGGCGGACTTCACGATTCCCCGGATCATATCCTTCGCGCGCAGGAACCCATGCGCGCGCGAAATACGATCGACCAGGACGTCAAAATAGATCGGCGCCTCCAATTCGACGACATGATCGACCATCTGTCGAAGCGTCGGTCGGTAGTCGAGATCGTAGAAGCGAAGTCGCTCGGGAACGGCGACGGAAGCCGGGTC
>JARLJD010000131.1 GCA_031291395.1 Alphaproteobacteria bacterium
AAAGCAAGAAAGCAAACAAATGGGATTCCGGATAAATTTTGCGCCCCAACGGTTAGTTTCTAGCCACAAAGTTGGTTAGGGCGCAAAATTTTCCGGAATGACGATCTCTCTTTTTTCGGATTTTCAATGAGACGGAGTATATGCGGCCTTTCCTGAATCCTAACCCCTGAACGTTTCCTCCCATGCCCAACGAAAATCTTCTCTCGGACCTTCTTGATCTTGTCGGCGGCATTGTCGGTCATTTGGCCGAAGCGCGGCATGAGATGAAAGCGCAGATGCAGAAACACGCTTGCGCCGCTTTGCGCGGACTCGATCTTGTTAAGCGCGAGGAATTCGACGCGACGTTCGCGATGCTGGCGAAGGCGCGAGACATGCAGGAAGATTTGTCGGCACGACTGTCGCGCGTTGAGGCTCACTTGAATCTGAAAAAAGAAAGCCAAGGGGGCGCGAAAAAGACGGTTAAGACAAAAAAATCAAATTTACCTTCCGTTAAAACAAAGCAAAGCCGAAGCAAAAGAAAGTAATTCATTTTGCGCAGGGGAAACGCAATAAAGACTAGTCTTTTGTGTAGATTAGCCGCAGCGCGCAAAAAATCGTTTCGTTCCCGTGCCCTGTGACTCAAAAAGCACGACACTTTTCTCTATCTCGGAAAAAGACAGCAAGACTCTTGCGGCGCAGCGTTCAGGTTTGATACCTGATTAGACCTCACCAATGGGGTTCCTCCATGTCGCTTCAGACTGCGTTCGACCAACAGGTCTTTATCAACCCTCTCGATATTCTCGAAGAGATCGTCTCGGCCAACGAGTGGCTGTTCGACAGGGCCAACGACGACGAGCTGATTGTCGAGCTTTCGGGACGCTGGTGCCATTATCGCATGTTCTTCGTGTGGCAGAAGGAAATCGGCGCGTTGCAATTTTCGTGTCAGTTCGACATGAAGGTGCCGGACGCCAAGCGCAACGACGTGCATGATCTGCTGGCGATGCTGAACGACCGCTTGTGGCTGGGGCATTTCAATCTGGATATGCAGCAAGCGATGCCGCTGTTCCGCTATACCGTTCTGACGCGCGGCGGAAGGATGCCCGGGATTGAATCGCTGGAAGATCTGGTCGAGATCGCGCTGACGGAATGCGAGCGGTTTTATCCGGCGTTCCAGCTGGTGATCTGGGGCGGGAAACGGCCCGGCGAGGCGATGGCGGCGTCGATGATCGATGTGGCGGGAAACGCGTGATTGGCTTGCGCGCGACCGGAGATTTGATGGAATCCAGCTTTGGCGCTATAGAATTGCATTTTTTGCAAGGGGCTAAAGCGATTTAGCCGCAAAAATGACAAAAATTCCCAATTTGTTGGCGTTATTCGATGAATGGTTTTGCATCATTTTTATCCCGATTGTTTTACCCCGTCATTCTTGCTATAAAATTTCTCCTCCGCCCAAGAGCGGAGTTTGTTTTTTCCCATGGAACCGCAATGAATTTTCGCTTGAGGCCGCGCCGCCGTATCTATGAAGGAAAGGGCAAGGTTCTGTTTGAAGGGCCTGACCCGGGCACGCTTGTGCAATATTTCAAGGACGACACCACCGCCTGCAACAACACGAAAAAAGGCGTGATTACCGGCAAGGGCGTTTTGAACAACCGCATTTCCGAATATTTAATGGTCAAACTGGGCGAAATCGGCGTGCCGACGCATTTCATGCGCCGCCTCAACATGCGCGAACAACTGATCCGCCGGGCCGAGATCATTCCGGTCGAAGTCGTCGTACGCAACATCGTCGCCGGTTCGCTGTCCGAACGCCTCGGCATCGAGGAGGGGACGGTTTTGCCGCGCTCGATCGTCGAATTTTATTATAAAAAGGACGAACTCGGCAACCCGATGGTGTCCGACGAGCATATCACCGCCTTCGGCTGGGCCAGCCCGATGGAAATCGACGAGATGATGTCTTTGTCGCTGCGCGTCAACGATTATCTGTCGGGGCTTTTCCTTGGCATCGGCCTCAAACTGGTTGATTTTAAGCTGGAATTCGGGCGTTTGTGGGACAATGATGAATTGCACATCATTCTGGCCGACGAAATTAGCCCCGATAATTGCCGCTTGTGGGACGTCAAGACCAATGAGAAAATGGATAAAGACCGCTTCCGCCGCGATCTGGGGAAAGTCGCGGAAGCATATCAGGAGGTCGCCCGCCGTTTGGGCATCATGCCTGAAAATGCCGTGTTTGCAACCGAAAGTGAGAAACAGAAATGAAAATCCGCGTTGATGTCATGTTGAAAAATGGCGTTCTCGATCCGCAAGGTAAGGCCATCGGCCACGCTTTGGGGCATCTGGGCTTTGGCGGCATCGGCGAAGTGCGGATGGGGAAAGTCATCGAACTTGATCTGGCCGAAACCGACCCGAACAAAGCCGTTGAAACCGGAAAGAAAATGGCGGAAAATCTGCTGGCTAATCTGGTTATTGAAGATTTTAAGGTTAGCGTGATCTCATAGGTTGATAACGATACGTTAATAACTCTTATTCATTATGCGTACGCGATGAGTCTTAAATCCTTCACACGATTTCTTTTCGTTTTTGGCGCCTTGGCGGTTGTGCCCTTGGCTCTGTCCGCATGCGGCACGACGGACGACGGCGTTGTGGTCAACGATGCGCCGCCCTTGCCCCAAGTGGAATATATCCCCGCCGTTCCAAGCCCAGAGGCCGAGATATGGCGTCCGGGTTATTGGGCGATCAATGCTGACCACACTTTCACATGGGTTCCCGGAGAAATCATCCCCCGCCCCTCTCGCACTGCCGTATGGGATGCGGCGCGCTGGGTGCATCACACCTATGGGTGGACTTTCCAGCAGGGGCATTGGGAGTAGCGGCTTCATTTTGCCCATTTCCCCATCGTTGTAAAAAAATTGCATGCACTGGGATTCAGCGCTGAAACTAAATCCAGCCGTGATTTGAGTACCCAATCTTGATATAATTTGGAAACAATCTTCTTTTCAAAGAATGGGCTATGTTATGCCTGATAATGCTCTCGAAGATACGCCGTGGATGAACACATTATGCCGCCAATCAAAAATTTTTGGCATCCCTTTCCGTATTCTAACAGCGGATCATGCGAATAAAATTTTTGATCACGGAAACCATCCCAATATGCCCAAAGGGCAAGTCTCGATAGAAAAGAAATATGCGGCATATTTGGAAAAACATTTTAGGCATCTGAATTTTTTCAGGGCATCTCTAGTTGAACTCTTTGTGATTGCTACAGTTATGACCTCGCAGAGACCATACAGCAATACGCTATATAGCCCTGAAGATGTTTCAAAATATTTAGCCAGCGGTAGAACAACGGCAATAGATCCTATTGGCATTGTCGTTCACCCGCCGGCTTTGCACCATACCGGGCATTACTTTCTATCTGCATTTACCGGAGCACCAGACAAAATTTTGCAAAGCATGCCCTCTGCAAAAGAGGATTGGTTTCTAATGCAAACATCCCACGAACTTGGACACGCCGCTGGCGCTGATGAAGTTATGGCCGATATTTGCGGAGCCCTTGCCTATGTCGCATTAAAAGGCTCCCACGATTTTCTCAGACATTGGCGAACTGCGCGTTTTTATAAGTGGTTGTTCAATCAGGAACCCGACGATTTTATGTGCGCCAACGCCGTAGGAATTGTGCACGAAAACATTATAAACAACCGGATGCCGCCCATAGACATTACGTCGCAAGACGCATTGGTCATCGCAGCAAATATCAAAAACAAAGCAAAAGAGGCCATTGCTGACATAAGTCCAACCACACTCGCCGATATCAGGCGTCAGATTTTATCCGAACTTGAAAAAACCGGGTTTGATCCACTCTTTGATCTAATCCCCTGCCCTGCCAGAAATTCAACAACCTATTCTTCCTTTGATGCAACAAAACCTTTCGTAAGATGACGAGATCATAATTAATGGTTGTGAACTGCCGCCAAACTTTGCCCCATTTCCCCAATCATCCCCGCGCGCGCGTCGGTTTTGCGCCATACGATGCCGATGGTGCGCGCGGGCGTTTCTCCACGGAACGGGATGTAATGCAGCTTGTCGCGCGGCGATACCGCTATGGCGGGCATCAGGGTCATAAAGCCGCTGTGCGGCGCTTGCACCATAAGGCGCAGGGTTTCGAGACTGGTCGCGCGGAAGCTGTTTTCTTCCTTTGCGCCGTGGGCGCGGCACACCGCCAGAGCCTGATCCCGCAGACAATGGCCTTCGTCGAGAAGCAACAGGCGGCCACCCGATAAATCTGCCATGCGCACACTTTTCTTTTTCGCCAAAGGATGATCGCGCCCGACTGCCAGCAAAAACGGATCGTTGAACAAGTCAAGCGTCTGCAACGCCGCGTCGTCGATCGGCAGCGCCAGAAGCGCCGCGTCGATCTTGCCCGCCTTTAGTTTTTCCAGAAGAATATCTGTTTTCTCCTCGACCAGAAGCAGGTGCAATTTGGGGAATTTTTTGACGATCGCCGGAACGCAGGTCGGGAATATATAACTGGCCAAAGTCGGAAACGCGCCAAGTTTGAATTCGCCCGCCGCCGGATTGCGCAGCTCTTTGGCTATGTCGCGAATGTGGCGTTCGTCTTGGACGATGCGGCGCGCGATCTCGATCACGCGCCGACCCGCGGGCGTTACCCTCACGTTCTTATTGGTGCGCTCGAACATCCGCACGCCGAGATATTCTTCCAGCTTTTTGATCTGCATGCTCAACGTCGGCTGGCTGACGTGGCAAGCCTCGGCGGCGCGATTGAAGTTCAGGCTGTCCGCCACGGCGAGAAGATAATGAAAATCGCGCAGGTTCATGGCAAGCCTCAGAAAAAGACGATGGGATTCCGGATAAATTTTGCGCTTTCAAAATCTGTTTTGACCAGCAACCTACAGCTTGGGCGCAAAATTTTCCGGAATGACGGCGTTTTTTCTCTGATCTTCATAAAGACATAACGATAGATATAACCTATTATCATCATAAGAACAATAGATTATCATAATCGCAACGCGCCCCCTATAGTGACCTCGGCAAGCAAGGGAAAGAAACCGCGATGAGCGATCTTGAAAACCATTGGTTCATTGTGGCGACCCTTTCTTGCAAGCCGAAGCCGTTCCCTTCCCTTTCCCGCAATCGTTAAAATCAGGAGGCGCACTATGCTGACCGTTGGCCAGAAACTCCCCGCGTTTAAGCTCACATCGACTGTCTCGCTTGATCTCGACAACGCATTTTCCGACATCGCGCAGGACAGCTACAAAGGAAAATGGCTGGTTTTATTCTCGTGGCCGAAGGATTTCACCTTTGTCTGCCCGACCGAAATCGCGGAATTCGGCAGGCAAAACGGCGAATTCACAGCCAGAGGGGCGCAAGTGCTTGGGTTCAGCACCGACAGCGAATTCGTGCATCTGGCTTGGCGGCAGCACCACAAAGACCTGAAAGCCCTGCCCTTTCCGATGCTGTCGGATATCAAGCATGAGTTTTGCCATGCGCTGGGCGTCCTCGATGGCGACGCGGGCGTCGCGCAACGCGCCACCTTCATCGTCGATCCCGAAGGCGTCATCCGCTTTGTTATGGTTACGGATATGTCGGTCGGCCGCAGCGTCAAGGAAGTGCTGCGCATTCTCGACGCGTTGCAAACAGGCGAGCTGTGCGCCTGCGGTTGGCAGAAAGGCGAGGAGACGATCGACGTCAAAAAGGCGGCGAGTGCGGGATAGGGATACATGAATCGTCATTCCGGCGAAAGCCGGAATGACGATCGTTATTTACGGAATCGCCCTGAATTTCCCAGCAACCATTTGCGCCGCGGGGCAAAACCTCCTATAGCTACCGCCTTTCGTATAAACAAAAGGCGTTCATAGAATGAGTCATTCGCATAAACTCGCGCACCGTCCGCCCGATGACGCGCTGTGGTATTTATCCTTAGGCGGCGCGGGCGAGATCGGGATGAATCTCAGCCTTTACGGGACGGCGGGGAAATGGCTGATGGTCGATTGCGGCGTGACCTTCGGCGACGAAACCACGCCGGGCATCGAAGTCATCATGCCGGATATCTCCTTTATCGCCGAACATCGCGAAGACTTGCTCGGCATCGTTATCACGCACGGGCACGAGGACCATATCGGCGCGATCGAATATCTGTGGCCGCAATTGCAATGCCCCGTCTATGCGACGAAATTCACGGCCGAGATGATCCGCAACAAGCTCGGCTATGCCAATCTGCAACATACCGTAAAAATTAACGAGCTCGCGCAGAACGGCGGTTTTGAGATTGGGCCGTTTAAGGGCGAGTTTATTCCCGTCACGCATTCCGTCCCTGAATCCCACATGCTGGCGCTGCATACCGAGTGCGGCACCGTTTTGCATACGGGGGATTGGAAATTCGACCCCGACCCGATCATCGGCACTGTCAGCGATACCGCGCGGCTTAAGGCGCTGGGCGACGAGGGCGTTATGGCCGTCGTCGCGGATTCGACCAATGTGCTGGTGGCGGGGCATTCGGGGTCGGAGCGCGACGTGCAAAACGAATTCGACCGCCTGTTTCCGACGATCAAAAACCGCATTGTCGTGACCTGCTTTGCCAGCAATACCGCGCGGCTGAAATCCATCGCCGAGGCGGCGCATCGCTGCAAACGTTACGTCACTTTGGTCGGAAGGTCGCTGTGGCGCAATGCCGAGGTCGCCGAAGAATGCGGCTATCTGCCGGAATTCAACAATTTCCTCAGCGAAAACGAGGCGATGCTGTCGCCGCGCGACAAGATCGTGATCGTTTCGACCGGCTGTCAGGGCGAGCCGCGTGCGGCCTTGTGCCGCATCGCGGTCGACGATCATCCCGAAGTCGAGCTGGACGCGGGCGACACGGTGATTTTCTCGTCGCGCGAAATTCCGGGCAACGAAAAAGCCATTGCCCGTTTGCAAAACAACTTGATCGCGCAGGGACTGCACATCATCACCGCGAACGATCTTCCGGTGCATGTCTCCGGCCATGCGATGCAGGAAGAGATGACGCAGCTTTATCAGTGGACGCGGCCGCATCTGGTATTGCCGGTACACGGCGAGACACGGCATCAAAGCGAGCATGAGCGGCTCGCCAAAGAATGCCAGATCGAACATACGTTGATTCCCGCTAACGGGCAGATCGTGCGGCTTGGCCCGGGCGTGCATGAAGTCGTCGCCGAAGTTCCAAGCGGGCGTTGGGGGTTGGACGGCAAAGTGCTGCGCCGCATGGATCACAGCGTTTCCAAAGACAGAAAAAAACTGAGTTCCAACGGCGCGGCGGTCGTGACGTTGGTTATGGACGCCAAAGGCAAAGTCGCGCGCGATCCGCAAGTCACCTTGCTGGGATTGATCGAGGGCGAAGGCGCAGACGCGTTGCAGGGCGATCTTTCCGCCGTCGCTTTGGACGCCGTCGACGCGATGCCCAAATCCTCGCGCATCGACGATGCCGCTGTGCGCCATGCGGTGTCGCTCGCCGTCCGCCGCCACATCAACGAAACCCATGGCAAAAAGCCGGTGATGGACGTGCATGTGGTGAGGATTTAGTTTTGGTAGCGCGGGGTTCCACCCCCGCGATCTCTTTCCAACCCGAAGCGCGGGGGTGGAACCCCGCGCTACCCTCACTCCGCCGCCTGCTCTGGATGCCGGTCTTCGGGCGGGCGGTATTCTTGCATGCGGGTGGCGCGCAGGCCGCGGACGCCGTGGTGATCGAGCAGATTGATCCACGAGTGAAATTCTTCTTCCGACAGCCGATAGCGTTCGCACGCCTCGGTGAAGGACAACAACCCGCTGCGCACCGCGGCAACGACCTGCGCTTTGCGTCGCACGACCCAGCGCAGCGTATCGGGCGGAGGCAGACGATCAAGCTCCTTCTCGCGCGAGATGCGGACAATCCTG
This sequence comes from Alphaproteobacteria bacterium, assembly GCA_031291395.1. Classification (GTDB taxonomy): domain Bacteria; phylum Pseudomonadota; class Alphaproteobacteria; order UBA9219; family UBA9219; genus CAIXLI01. The sequence goes on from JARLJD010000131.1 coordinate 7,888, forward strand.
ACCTGATCGCCGGAGGTGGTGAATGCGGGTTTGTGCTGGTTCATAATACGCTCCTTTAAAAAACAACTCTGAATACAAGAGAGAGGATATCCCAAAACTTTTAAAATATGCCTAACCGATAGGGTTAATTTATCTCAATATATGGCATTTCTCAAGCAGGTTAGAAAATGGAGACATGATAAAACTGCGCTATAGCTTTTTGCGGTGAAAAAACAAGCGGTTGAGGCGCATTTTTATGACATCTGCAAAAGGGAGGGCTGACGGGCAAACGATCAACGCCCTGTTACGGAACACAAACAGAACCGTCATACTTCAGCCATTTTTTTAAACTACGGTTAGAGCCTCTCCTCTTTCCCATGGAGGCGGCGATGTCGAACAAAAATAATTCGGCGCGGTTGGGGCGGATTGGAGCGCGGGGCGTTGCGCTTGGCGCTATCCTTGTTTTTCTTACGGCCTGCGCGATTGAGCCTGTGCCTTATGGATATAACGGATGGGCTTGCTGTTACAGCTATTATGAATACCCGCCCTATTATGGCGGATACTGGCGGGGAAGACTTTATGATGGCGGCGGTTACTGGCGCGATGGATTTCATGGCGGCGGATACCACGGTCGCTATGGACGTTAGCCGATCATAGAAAATGCAATTATGCCTCCTGATGTAGCGGCTGAAGCCGTCCTTGTTCTTCATGCGCTTTATGTTGGCGTTGTCGTGTTGGGCGTGCCGTTCATCGTCATCGGTGCTTGGCGGCGCTGGCGATGGGTTCGCGATATCCGGTTTCGCCTGATTCATCTGCTGATGATCGCGGCTGTTGCTGCCGAATCTTTTCTTGGCATCAATTGTCCGCTGACGGTGTGGGAACGCCGTTTGCGCGCCGCCGCGTCCCCCACCTATAAGGATCAGGATTTTATCGCCGCCGCGCTCGACCGCATTCTTTTCTACGCTTTCCCGCATTGGGTCTTCACGCTGACCTATGCGCTGTTTGGCCTTTTGGTTGTCGCTCTTTTCTTTATCGTTCCCGTCAAACGCAAGGGGAAAAATGCGAATGAATAGGACCCTCTTGGTCGGTACGGATTGTGAGTTTCGTAGGAGCGGCTTCCAGCCGCGACCCTTTGTTATGACGGCAACAGTCGCGGCTGGAAGCCGCTCCTACGAAAAGCGCGACTTGTGTTGTTGCGCAGTATAGTTTCCCCTCTCGCGCATCAATTCTGACAGGTTTATGATTTACCCCCCTTAACCTATGGAGTCTTCCGCCATGCGCTTTTTATTTCCGATCCTTCTACTGCTGACTTTTCCTGTTGCGGCGGGCGCTGTCGAGGCTCCTTCCGGCCAGACGCGCCTTGATGCCGGTGCGATCCTGCGCGGGCGTTTTGTCGAGGAGCATCAGGCGAACGCCGCGCAGAACCCCTTCCAATCATCCGGCCGCTTTATCGTCGCCCCTGCCCGCGGCTTGATCTGGAGCATCGAGAAGCCTTTTCCGACATCGACCGTCGTCACCCCGAACGCGATGGTTCAGGATATCGGCGGCATGGCCGTGAAGTTGCCCGCCAGAAACCTCCGCCACGTCTACGCTATGGTGGGTGGCGCTTTGGCGGGCGACTGGAGCGGGCTGGAGCAGGATTTTATGATAACGCGCGGCGGAAGCGCCCGACGCTGGCAAATGCTGCTGACGCCGCGCCCGGGCAAGAAAGCGACTCTGCCTTATGCTACGATCACGATCAGCGGCGGCCGTTTTGTTGAAAATATCGTGATGGCAAAGGCCGACGGCAGTTCCGACTCGTTCAGTTTTACCGACGAAACCCTGTCTTCCGCAGCCTTGACGACTGCGGAAAGCAAGCTTTTTAAAGAGGTCTCGCGATAAAACGCGTTTAATAGCCCGGCGGCGGCGGGGGCGGCGGATAATAAGCTGGCGCGGGCTGCGTATAGATCACGGTCGGCGGCGGCGCGGGTTGCGTATAAATTACGGTCGTTTGCGCCGGGGGCGAATAGACGACGGGACGATCGATCTGATTGCCCTTGGCTGTCATGCACGCGGCATAGGCGTCGTTATATTGCTGCTGGATGCTTTTTTGCTGATGCATTGAGGTGCTGGCTCCGACCGCCGTTCCGGCGATCGCCCCGCCAGCCGCGCCGACCGCAGCGCCTTGGCCGCCGCCGACCGCCGCGCCCAGACCCGCACCCAGAACGGTGCCGCCGAGGCCTTCCAGAAGGCCGGTGGTGTTGGCACGGTCAGCCTGTCCGCTGACTTGCGAATCCGCGTATTGCTTACAGCCAGCCTGTTCGGCCGCAAACTGATCAAAAGGCTTGCCCTGCGGCGGCAGAACGCGAACCGTTGGCCCCATCGGCATACTGGCGCAAGCCGCGAGCAGAAGGACGCCGCCATAGACAACGATCGATTTGAAGGACTTCATAGGGAATCTCCCTCTGATGTAAAGAAAATTGGTTGGATGTAACCTACGCCGTCTCCGTGTCAAAATCAGGGCGCGGATGAACGGGTTTTAAGGCTTCTGAACCGTGATGTGGTATTGATAGATCTTGACCTTGCCGTCTTCGTCGCGCGCGCGAATGATCAGATTGGTCTCGCCCGCATCGCCTTTGGCTGTCAGATTGACGACATCTCCGGCTTCTTCCGCCGACACCATAGACGGACTGCCGACGATCACGGAGACGACGCGATTCTGATCCGGCATTTCAATTTGCGTTGCCAAACCAACCGTCATCGCAATATCGGGGCTTCCGGCAGACGCCTGAACAACGCGCGGCTGGCTGGCTGCGCAAGCGGCTAAAGACAGGCAAGCCACAAGAACCGCTACTGATTTTCTGAACATGGGAACCCTCTATGTTTCTGATTGGATGCCTAGAATAGTTCAAATAGGGTCAACAAGGCAAGGTTGTCGTAGTCTGCTGTCGTGGCCCGCTTGCAAGCATTTTTTCAGGCTCCGTCCTTTTTGCCGGAAGCTTCACCCCCGTTCCGCGCATTAAGAATGTTTTAATCTCTCCGGTTGATCATGTTTTCGGGTTCTTCACGAAAAAGGATATGCCTCATCGCGGGAGATGGCGTTGCCTGCGCGAATGGTGGCGGGGCGCGCACATAATGTGAAATCTCTAAGGGCTTGAGCAGGTTATTCCTGCTCAAGCCCTAAATTCCCGTGTTAGGAGAAACGACATGGATCAGTTGGCGCATCTTAAGATTTTGATCACAGACGATTCTTC
>JARLJD010000132.1 GCA_031291395.1 Alphaproteobacteria bacterium
ACGGCCGAGGCCGCGGCGACGAACAGCCGCTCCGGCCGCGCCCGTACAGGACGGCGGCGCAGAAGCTTCGTCGCAACAAGTTGCGATGTTTTTCACTGGATAACCCCCGAGGTTACGATCCTTGGTCTTACGATCAGGTCGTTTCAACCATTCAGGTGGTTAGAGGGTGGAGGCTGGAGTTTTGTGACAATTTGGTGCGGATTCCTTAAAAATAATTTTATAAATGCCTAGGGTATGCTCATTAATATATTGTTTTATAATACGTTTTTTGACTGACAACATAAGATCAAGCTCATGTCCGTTTGCTAGAGGCTGTAGCTTGGAAGCCACAACTATATTGCACGCTAAGCACACCAATTTGCGGCAATTACGACTTGGGGATGCGCTCCGGCGCGCGGCGAATCCCTACGCGCCCGCCGGAAAACATCCCGCCAGGGTGAAACGCCCGGCACGATCGCTCGCCGCCGGGGATCAATCTTGCAGATCAGAAAGCAACCCGACTCGTCAAAAGCCAAGCATGCTTATAAGTCGGCGTCAGCGCCGGCGAGAGCACGACGGGCGACGGCATCACCGCGAATTGATAGCCAATGCCGATAATGCCCTTCAGCCCGCCGCCGAGGGCGAAGCGGCCGAAGACAATACCCGGCGTGAGGAAAAGCTGGTCCCGATGCGAACGCTGCCCGTTGAACCAGTAAGTGTCGTTGAATTCGAGTTCCGGCCAGAAGAACTCGGCGAAATGATATTGCAAAGCGACATTCGTCACGAGCGAGTTGCCGATGACGGACACGTGCGAAGTCGGAACCGGCGTACCGATTGTCGCCTGGATATCGAAATCTCCCCAGCCCTTGCCGCCCGCCAACGTCGGTGTCACTACCCAGGCTTTGTTGGTGAAGGGCGACCCGAGCATGGGCGCCTGCACACCGACGAACGTTGTTAGGATGTAATTGCCCTTGTCTTCCGGCGCGCTGACGATGCGCTGCTTGATCGTCAGGAAATTCCAGTCGGCAAAGCCCTGGGCGGGCGATTTGATCGTCCGCTCCTCGTAGGCC
>JARLJD010000133.1 GCA_031291395.1 Alphaproteobacteria bacterium
CTGATGAGAAGCATAAAGGGGAGGTGACTGGTAGTGGTAGCTGTCCTAAGAGATCCCGGGGTCTCGAGTGAAGGGTCGATCTATCAGGGCGTTGTACATCCCAGCGTTTGCGCGCAGGGATCCCATGGGGGCGTCAATTTTGGAAGTGGAAGTAAACGAGGCAACGAAGAACAAGGAGTTTGGAATGTAGAAAGAAAACAGGTGAAAATTTAATCTTTTGTGAACCGCTGCCAAATGATAAAGAGGGAGCTGCGCATAGGCACAAAAGCTTAACCGATTTCCCCTGAGGCACACATGTCGAAAAGACGTCGCTTGATTGTCGCGAACTGGAAGATGTACGGACGCTTGACCTCCGGTTTGGTTTTGGCGCGCGACATCGCGGAAATGGCTCAAAACGCGCGTCCTTTGAATTTTGATCTCGTCCTTTGCCCGCCCGCGTCGCTGACCTGGGCGGTCAGCGACGCGTTGCAAGGCATGCCTATCGGCATAGGAGGACAGGACTGCCACACAGCGACTCACGGCGCCTATACGGGCGATCTCAGCGCGGCGATGTTTGTCGATCTGGGCTGCCGATACATGATTCTCGGCCATTCCGAACGCCGCCACGGCCACGGCGAGTCCAGCGAACTTATCGCCAAGAAAGTTGAAGCGGCGCAACTCGCAGGTCTGACCACAATCGTGTGCGTTGGTGAAACGGCGGCCGATCTGGAAGCCGGGGCGACCGAGGAAATTATCCAAAAGCAAATCCGCGAATCTTTGCCCCCGGGCGTCAAAACCGCCAACCTTGTCATCGCTTACGAGCCGGTTTGGGCCATTGGCACAGGCCAAACACCGACGCCTGAAGACGTCGTTGGTGTGCATAAAAAAATCCGCAAAATGCTTGGAGAAATCGGCGAAACTATCCGCATCCTCTACGGCGGCTCCGTTACCCCCTCGAACGCCGAGAGCCTCTTAAGCCAAAACGAAATCGACGGCGTTCTGGTTGGCAGCGCCAGCCTTAATGCCGACGGCTTCTGGGCCATCGCCGAAAAATGCCAATAGGCAGGATTCGGCAATCAGGATGCTTCCAAGCCCTTGACTCTCCCCTCCTTCCTGCCCTATCAGTCCCTCCTCGCATGAGTGGCAGCGTAGCTCAGCGGTAGAGCAGGGGAATCATAATCCCTTGGTCGGGGGTTCAAATCCCTCCGCTGCTACCAATTACGGGTTTGAGGACGTCCAGCGCAGTCCGCTAACGTCTTCATATTCCTAGTGAAATAACCAAAAATCTGCTCTATAGTGTCCGGCGTAGTTTTGCTACTTCCGGCGATTTTTGGGGCTCTTTACGGGGCTCATCCTTCGCCCGTATCAAGAGGAGCCCCACATGCCGTTAACCGATAAAGAGTGCCGGAGCGCGAAAGGTGGCTCCAAGAACTACAAATTGTATGATTCGAACGGCCTCCATATGGTCGTTTCCCCCAATGGAAGCCGTTATTGGCGTTATAAATACAATTATCTCGGAAAAGAGAAAAAGCTGTCTTTCGGGGTCTATCCTGAAGTGTCCTTGGCTGAGGCGCGGGAAAAACGGGACGAGGCCAGAAAGATGTTGGCTGAGGGGATTGACCCCTCGGAACGTAAAAAGGATCAAAAACGCTGCGCCGTGCTGAACATTGCCACGACTTTTGAGCTTGTGGCGCGTGAATGGCACGAAAACCAGAAAGGCGCATGGGGCGACAGGCACGGGGAAAACATCCTGCGCCGTATGGAAGTCGATATTTTCCCTGAAATCGGCTCTCGCCCTGTTCGGGATGTCACCGCGCCGGAACTTTTGGCAATGATCCGCAAAATTGAAAAACGCGGGGCTTTGGAACTTGCCAGACGCGCAACGCAAATGTGCGGACAGGTTTTCCGTTATGCGATTGTGACGGGACGGGCAGAGCGCAACCCCGCCGCCGATTTGAAGGGTGCGCTCAAGCCGATGCGAAAGGGACACTACGCCGCCTTTGATGTCGAAGAGCTGCCTAACTTTATTCGTGGCCTGAACCTTAATCAGGCTCGGCTTTATGTGCCGACGATGAACGCTGTAAAACTGCTCATGTTAACTTTCGTGCGTACCAGCGAATTGATCGGCGCGAGTTGGAGCGAGATTAATCTTGAAACAGGCGAATGGATCATCCCCGCTGAACGCATGAAGATGCGCCGCCCTCATATCGTGCCGCTGGCAAAACAGGCGATAGCTATTCTTGAAGAGCAAAAGCGTTTGTCCGTTTATGGCGATTGGGTTTTTCCAAACCAAGTAACCCCGCGCAAGCATATGAGCAACTGCACGATCTTGGGTGCTATCAAACGCCTCGGCTATAAAGGGCAAATGACAGGTCTGCGGATTCCGATCGTTCCGGCCACCTATTCCAATCATTATCCGGCCACCGTTCCGACAGTTATCCGGTCACAAAACCGGAGTTGAAGGCGGCTATTGGATGGCAGTTTCCCGCTAGGTCTGTTCTTCTTGTCGCATAA
>JARLJD010000134.1 GCA_031291395.1 Alphaproteobacteria bacterium
CCCCCCCCCCCCCCCCCCCCCCCCCCCCCCCCCCCCCCCCCCCCCCCCCCCCCCCCCCCCCCCCCCCCCCCCCCCCCCCCCCCCCCCCCCCCCCCCCCCCCCCCCCCCCCCCCCCCTCGGGGGGCATACCCTCAACCGCCCCCCTCACCCCGCCCCTCTCCCCCCAAGAGGGGGGAGAGGGAGTGCGGCAAACTAACAAACTCATCCCCCACCAGCGCCACGGCCTGACGGTCATGTCGATGGGCTTTCTGATTCCCGAAGACGCGCCGATGATTTGGCGCGGGCCAATGGTTCACGGCGCGATCACGCAAATGTTCCGCGATGTCGACTGGGGCGAACTCGATATTCTCGTGGTCGATCTGCCGCCCGGCACCGGCGACGCGCAACTGACGTTGGCGCAGTCGGTGGATTTGTCAGGCGCGGTCATTGTCTCGACCCCGCAGGATATCGCGCTGTGCGACGCGCGTCGGGGGCTCGCGATGTTTCAAAAAGTCGGTGTCCCTGTTCTCGGCCTTATCGAGAATATGAGTTATTTCCAATGCCCCCACTGCCAACAACGCAGCGACATTTTCAGCCACGGCGGCGCAAGGCGCGAGGCCGAAAAGCTGAACCTCCCGTTTTTGGGCGAAATCCCTCTGGCCATCGCCGTCAGGCAGAAATCGGATGAAGGAACGCCGCTTGTTCTAGCCGACCCCGAAGGCGAGATCGCTGCGCAATACAGGGCGATAGCCGATCGTTTATGGGATGCGGTCAAGGCGTAAGTCCATTCGCCTATTTTCCCTGCGCCGCTAATTCTGATAAATCAGCCGCGTCATTTCTGGATCTTCATAGAAGCTTATCGAGTCCAGATTCACATCAAAGCGCACTGTGTCGGGCATTGGCGCTTTCGTCTGTTCATACCTCGGTATCGCTTCGGTGCCGCCTTCTTTATTGACGATTTTACGCCAAGCGTCGATAAAAACGACGCGCAGGTTAAAACGGGCATAGATGATGCGATCCGAATCCTTGTCGCGATCCATTTGATCAAGCAAAGCCTGCGCGTCTTTTGCAGCCAGCGGCAGCCCGTCCATGGAAACCGGCGTTTCAAGAACGGCGCGAAAAGTGCGCGGAAGATAAACCACGTTCGCGTTGCCACACCCCGTCCCTCGAACCGAATACAGCATAAAGGTATTGATGCCGCGCAGCGTCGATCTATTGGTGAAACGGAACAGTCTTGCGGCAAAGTCATAGCGGTCGAGCTGCATTTTAAGATCGTAATGATAGTTCATCGGGAATGTGGCGACATTCATCTTGACCGATTCCATCACCGCCTTGCGCACCTGATTCCATTTAAAGTCGTTAGCGTAAAACGCTTTGTATAAATCGCATTCGGTGACGACCGCATATTCGTCGAGCAGCGGCGTGTCGGACAAATCCAGCGCACGGAATCGCACCATCGTGCGAAGAAGATCGGGCCATGACGGCTTTGCATAATCCTGCGCCTGCGCGACGCCGGTTAAAAGCGACAGGCAAAGGGCGAGGAGGAAAACAAAACGAAGGCGCATGAAGGTCGTCCGGAGAAGCTTCTCAATGTTTGGATGCGTCCAGACCAAGATGATGCTCGATACGGTCGAGGCGCTGCGTGTGTTCGTCTATGGCGAGGGATAACAGGCGCACGTCGCCGCGAATGCCTTCAACGCTGTTTTGAAGGCCAACGATGCTTTGGGCAAGCGTGCCGATCTTGGCGTTGGTCGCTTCATGGTTGACGCGGGTTTCTTCGCGGAATTCGGCCATATCGGCGCGAATGCCGCGCAAAAGCTGAAGCATAATATTTTCAGGTTCAGTCATACGCTCATCATAAGGGAAGAAGTTTAAGAAACAAAGAAAATTCCGCGTACCAAGCGCGCTTCATACCCCCTTCACCGCATGCCTGACAATTTTCTTCATCACGCTGGGCAAGGCCTCCCGATCAAGCGCATCTGGCGCGAGCCAAAGGCCGGAGAGGCTTTGCGCGGTTGTCGCCGTCGCCACAGTCAGCTCAAGCGTAAAATGCGTGAAAATATGCGTGACAACGCCCGGGCACAACCGCCATTTGGCTTTTGCCGGAGCATAGGGACGCGCTTCGGCAAGTCGCGGCATGGACCCCTCGCGCCACGGGCTGCCGGGCGCCTCCATCATGCCCGCCAGCAAGCCGTGAGGCGGGCGGCGGCGCAAATAAACCTCTCCCGCAGGATTCACCAGCACGAAAGCGAATCCGCGGCGAACAGGTTTTGGCTTAACGCGGGCGCGGCGCGGCAGCGTTTCCTGAATCCCCAGCGCATGCGCCTGACACGCCTCTTGCCACGGGCACAAGGCGCATGTGGGCGAACGCGGCGCGCAAACTGTCGCGCCCAAATCCATCAAAGCCTGCGCATAATCGCCGCAACGTTTTTGCGGAACCAAAGCCGCTGCCGCGGCGCGCAAGGCTTTTTTGGCTTTGGGCAACGGCTCATTAATATGAAACACCCGCGCCATAACGCGCTCGACATTGCCGTCGACGACGTTGGCTGGGCGGTCAAAGGCGATAGCGGCGACGGCGGCCGCGGTATAAGGGCCAAAGCCGGGCAATGTCAGCAGGGATTTTTCATCTTGCGGAATTTCGCCGCCATAATCGTCGCGCAGTCTTTGCGCGCACAGATGCAGCATCCTTGCGCGACGGTAATAACCCAGCCCCGCCCACAGGCGCAGCACATCATCCAGCGAAGCCGCCGCCAGATCGCCTAACGTCGGCCAACGCGCGATGAATTTTTGGAAATAAGGCCCGACCGTCGCCACCGTCGTTTGCTGTAACATAATTTCCGACAGCCAGACTTGATAAGGATCAGGCTTCTCCCCCCGCGCCGCCCGCCACGGCAGAGCGCGGCGATGACGGTCATACCAGCGCAGAAGAACGAGGGGATCAGGGAAACGGGGGATTTCTTCTCTTATTCCCTTTTCCCCTCTCTCTTTTCCCTTCTTTTTGACTTTCCCCACAAATCCTCGCAAACTCTTCCCCATGTACAAACCTCGCACCCTTGCTGACGCCGTCGATAAAGTCGCCCGCCAATCTGCCGGGAAGGACTGGGGATTGTATGCCAATTTGCTGGAGCATTGGGTGGAAATCGTCGGCGCGGAGTATGCCCGCGTGACCACGCCGGTCAAGATAACTTTCCCCTACCAGCCGAACGAGGCCCAGCGTAAAAACGGCGTGTTAACCGTGCGCCTGCCCAAAGGGCTGGCGATGGAATTCAGCTTTAAGGCCGACCTGATCCGTCAAAGGGTTAACGCCTATTTCGGATACGAAGCTTTCACCCGCGTAGCCCTCGATCCCGCCGCCCTTCCCCCGCCGGAAGTCAAAATTGTGAAAAAACCCGATCCCGCCATTCTTCATGTGATTAAAGAACAAGCATCCGTTATAGAAAACAAAGAGTTGCGCGAAGTTCTTGAGAGTTTTGGCGAGGCGGTGTTTGGGTCAGACAAGCATACAGGAAGCACATAAATATCGTAAAAACTGACAGTGCGAGAAAAAGACGCTCATTCAACATTAAACATCGGCATGAAAACGCAAGCTCAGTTTTTTTAGGGCATTGATAGTGCGATGTAGGCTGTCTGATTGTTGAGAGGCTAGGATGGGATTCCACGAATTCCAAACATATTCGCAAAGCCTACGATTATATCCGATGCCTTGTGAGGCTATTGCTCCGCGCTCAATTAATAAATCTTCTTTTATCCGTCTTGGGGCTTTCTTTGCCAGTTTTAGCAACAGCTCCTTTGGTTCAGGAACCGTGTCAGGGGCGCGAGGAGCCTGAACGGTTTTTCCGAACAACGCCTTGATTGCTATAGTATCTGCTAGCAACCACGCTTCAATCTCATGAACAGCAACGCGAAACAATAAATTATCGGGGGGATTAATGCCCTCCAACCATGAAGATTTGAGTGACGGGGCGCATGCTGTATTATCAAGGTCTGTAATCAGGATAAGCGGTTCCCTTGTCGCCATTTTGCAGAAGGTATTAATCCGTGACTTTAGGTGTCCGAAGCCGCCTTTTCTGAACAGTACATTTATTGTAAAATCTGGCAAAAAATCAGAAATTAGCCTGCGACCAACGGCTTCGCTTACTTCGTCTTCTGTTGCGAGGGAAACGTACTTCATCACTAAAATACATCGCCTAAATGTTCAATTTTACTAGGTCTGGTTTTTGGCAAGAGAACTTCTGCAATAGACAGGCCGCTCTCGATGGCATTCGCCTCGCTATCATTAATTGAACGAACTTCCGTGCCTTCGTTGCCGCTATTCAATAACAAAACGCCTTTTGCGTTAATCCCGGGGTTGCTTAATAGCGCCTCGCTGTGTGTGCTGATAATCACCTGACGCCTGCGTTTTCTATCGCTAAGAATGTTTTTTAGCATAAGCGGTATTTGCTCAACGATGGACTGGTTAAGTGATAGTTCTGGCTCTTCTAATAACAATAAAGCATCCCCTTCAAGAAGAGACCAGAGCAAGCCTATCAACCGCAAAGTGCCATCGGAGAATTGTCCTTCCTGTTGCCAGCCTGCGTTTGGTCTATGATGTTCATGACGCGCCTTTAAGTGGGGGTGCCCTGCAGCATCTCGTTCAAAGTCGAGCTGCTTAAAGTAAGGGATTGCTACTGTAAGTGCATGTTCAATCCACCGAAGTCGCGCAACACGAACTTTATCGGATGATTTTGCAATGCGATCCAGAAACCCTTGTCCAAAGGGGTCGTCTTCCAAGAGATGCCCTGCGATTCTGTCCCCAAACTTGAGTAATTGTGGAACAAGATGCAAATAAGTTGTCCTGCTAAAAAACTCGGCCATTTCCCTAAAAGCTTTGTTTGATCTAACATTCTCCAAATAAGTTTCTGTTAGTTGTTCTGGATCCTTCTTGTCTTCTAAATTTGGTCGATCGAGAACAAGCCTGCCATCTCTCAATACTTGTTCGCAAATAATTGATGGTCGATGAATGCCTTTTTCATCTGGTTTGAAAGCCAATACATATTTCCAATCTGGATTTTTTGCATCAGGGGCGTCTGCAAGACTTATTTCAATGCGAACATCCGTTTCTCTTCGCGCATGCAAGCAACGCAACTTGGGAATGCCGCCACGATCCGTGATCGCTTTTTGTAACCCGCCGCCTTGCGGTTTGCTTATGTCTCTCAGGAAACGAAACACATCCAGAAAATTTGATTTTCCAGCAGCATTAGGCCCAATCAAAAAAGTTGTTTCGCTTATGGTTTCGTCCACAGATCGGAAATTGCGCCAATTTTTAAGCACAATATGCGTTACAAACATGAGCGGGGTTTCCTCTTCAGTCCACAGGCTGCAACAACGAGCCTTGCCAATTTTGCAGCACATATTAACTATCTTCGCAGAGTTTTTCTACAACATTAAAGGGATCCGTTCTCCGGCGAAATAGTTAGCCTTGAGTTCGCGCTTCCCCTTCCCCTATAATTCCCCAGCTATGATTCGCAGCAAGGGAGATCGTATGGGTACCGTTTTGAAGGCTTTTGGGTTGGTTGTTCTTGTGGTTATGGCCTCTTCGGGGGCGTTTGCTCAGGACGCGCGGATGGCCGAACGTTCGCTGGGCAAGGCCGATGCGCCTGTTAAGGTTGACGAATTTGTGTCTATGGCTTGCAGCCATTGCGCGGAATTTTATGCTGAAACGCTTCCCATTCTTGAAAAACGCTATATAGATACCGGCAAAGTGCGGTTTGTCTTTCATGATTATCCGCTGGACGGGCCAAGCCTGAAGGCGTCGGCCATTGCGCGTTGCATGCCGACCGATGAATATGTGCCTTTCGTCAAGACGCTGTTCAGCACGCAAGCGACATGGGCTTTCAGCGGGGGCGATCCTGTCGACAAGCTGGTCAAATTCGCCGAGTTGGGGGGATTGCCTGAGGCCAAAGCGCGCGCTTGCGCCAAGGATACGAAGCTTCTGGATGCGATCATCGCCGAACGCACCGAGGCCACAAATAAATATAAAGTGGATGCGACTCCGACCTTCCTTATCAACGACGGAGCCGAAACCATTCAGGGCGCGCAAAGCCTGCAAACTTTTACCGATGCCTTTGATCGGGTGTTGGCGGGGAAGAAGAAGTAGGGGGGGGCGATGGCGGGATTGAATCTCAACCTCACCCCCTCACCCTTAAAAACTAAGACTTATTTTGTGAAGAACAAAATAAGCCTAAGTTTTTAAGCCCTCTCCCCCTCACGGGGGAGAGGGAAACTCCCAACGGCTTGGGATTAACAAAATAGACGAATTTAAACACACAGAGGTCATAAGTGCATTTCACGCGTCTTCGCCTTCACGGGTTCAAGTCTTTTGTCGAGCCGACCGATTTGCATATCGGGCCCGGGATGACCGGTATTGTCGGGCCGAACGGCTGCGGCAAGTCCAATCTGGTCGAGGCTTTGAAATGGGTCATGGGCGAGAATTCCGCCAAGAGTATGCGCGGCGGGGAAATGGACGACGTCATTTTCGGCGGCACGGCCACGCGTCCGGCTCGCAATCTGGCCGAGGTCGCGCTGGAGTTGGATAACGGAAACCGCAGCGCCTCGGCCGAATTCAATAACGACGACACGTTGCTGGTCACGCGCCAGATCGAACGCGGGAACGGCTCCGATTACAAGGTCAACGGCAAGCCTGCCCGCCGCCGCGACGTGCAGATGCTGTTCGCGGATCAATCGACGGGCGCGCATTCAACCAATCTGGTCGGGCAAGGGCAGATCGACGCCCTGATCCGCGCCAAGCCGCAGGATCGTCGCCAGATTTTGGAAGAAGCCTCTGGAACGTCGGGCTTGCAAGCGCGGCGGCATGAAGCGGAATTGAAACTGAAAGGCGCGGAGCAGAATCTGACCCGCGTCGACGATGTGTTGCAAAGTTATGACGCGCAGTTGCGCAGTTTGAAAACGCAAGTGCGGCAGGCTTCGCGCTATCGCAATCTGGCCGATCACATCCGCCGCACGGAAGCCGCCTTGCTGCAACTGCGCTGGGTCGAAGCGGGGAAAAACGCCGAGACGGTGGCGGACGCTTTGGCCGCAGCCGAGACGCGCGTGGCGGAATTGCTGGCGGTCGTCACGCAAGGCGAAGCGTCGCGTACGGATATCGCCTCCGAACTTCCGGCCTTGCGTCAGGCCGAGGCGACGGCTGCGGCTGTTGTGCAAAAACTGACTCTCGCGCGCGAACAAATCGACGCCGAAGCCAAACGCATCGCCAGCGAGATGCGCGAGCAGGAGCAAAGACTGGCGGAAGCCAAAGGCGACCGCGACCGCGAACGCGCGCGCAGCGCCGACGGCGAGGCCGCGATTGTCAAACTACAGGAAGAAGCCGCCGGACTGGCGGCGACGCAAGCGACGATCGCCGAAGACCTGCCCCGCGCTTTGGAAATTCTGGCTTCGGCCACGCAGGAGGTCGAAGCGCTCGATATCGCGCTGAGCCAATTGATGCAGGAAACGGCCACGGCGGATGCGCGCAAGCAAGCGTTGCAGAAAGAACTGGAAAGTCTTTCGATGCGCCGCAACCAACTGGCACAGCGCCGCGAACAATTGGACGCGCAGCGCGTCGGGTTGGCGGCGGAAGCGGCGACGCGCCCCGATCTTGCGCTGGCTTCGGTCCTGGTCGAGGCGACGGAAACGGAGCTTGCCAAACGCCAGCAGCAAGCGCAGAGCGCCGAACAATTTTATCGCGAAGCCGAGCAGTTGCAAATTCAGGCGCGCGACATCGCGCAAAAATCGCAAGCCGACGTGACCAAACTGCGCGCCGAAAGCGACGCCTTGACCGCCTTGCTGCAGACCGACGATCACAGCGAACAGGTCATCGACCTGATTTCCGTGACTCCGGGTCTGGAAAACGCTTTGGCCGTGGCTGTCGGCGAAGCGTTGACTGCCGCGCTTGATCCCGCCGCGGCGAAACATTGGCGCGAACTGCCATCTGCGGACGATGCCCCTGCGCTGCCACAGGGCGCTGTGCCGCTGGCGCAATTTGTGCAGTTTCCTCCGGCGCTCGCGCGGTGCCTTTCGCAAATCGGTTTGGTCGAGGATGCGGCTGCGGGCGAGGCGGTTGTGCATGACCTGCGTTTCGGGCAAACCCTTGTCAGTCGCGACGGTTGGGCGTGGCGCTGGGACGGGTTTACGCTGACGCCGCAGGCCAAGACCGCTACGGCTTTGCGTTTGCAACAACGCAATCGCGTCGCGGCTTTGCAAAAGGAAATCGACGCGGCGGCGGAGAATGCGCAAGCGGCGCAGGACGCGCTGTCGGATTCCTCGGCTTTTCTGAAACAGCGTCAGGACGAAGACCATTCCGCCAGACAGGCGTTGAAGGCGGCCTTTGCCGCTTTGAACGACGCGCGGGGAAATTATGCGCGGCAGGAAAAAGAAGCGACGGCGATCACCACAAAACTCGCGGCGCTGGACGATACGCTGCGCCAGCTTGACGACGATCTGGACTCTGTCCGCGCCCGCGCTTTGGCGATTGAAGACGAACAGAAAGCCTTGCCCGATCTCGACGCCGCCCGCATCACCGTAGGCGAAAACCGCGCAAGGCTGGCGGAGTTGCGCAGCCAGCAAGCCGTCAAGCAAAGCGAACGCGACCGCTTGGCGCGCGAGCAAAATATTTGCCTGTCCCGCGCCAAGACAGTGGCCGCCGAAATCGAGGCGTGGCAAGCGCGTCTTTCCAATGCGGCGCAACAGATCGAAGCTTTAGCTACGCGCATCGTCGAAATAGAAAGCCGTTTGCAGGAACTCGGCGAACGTCCCGCCGAACTGGAAGCCTCGCGCGGGCAATTGCTGAGCCAGCTTTCCGACGCCGAAACCAAACGCAAGGAAGCGGCCGATCATTTGATCGCGACGGAGCTTAAACTGAGTCATGTCGAGCAACAGCTTAAACGCGACGAAAACGCGTTGACCGAAGCGCGTGAAGCCCGCGTACGCGCCGAAGGGGCGGTGCAGGCCGCAGCGGAAAACTTTAACGCTTTGCGCGAACGCATGACGGAAAAACTGAATTGCGGCCCCGAAGAATTACCGGCGATTGCCGGTTTTGCCGAAGGCGAGGCCTTGCCCGCGCTGTCGGAGTTGGATCAAGCGCTGGTGCGTTATGTTCGCGAGCGCGAAAACATGGGGCCGGTCAATTTGCGCGCCGAGGTCGAGGCCGAGACGATGTTGACCCAGATCGACACGTTGACGAAAGAAAAAGACGATCTGACCGCCGCGATCGCCAAACTGCGCCAAGGCATTTCGCAACTGAACCGCGAAGCCCGCGAACGTTTGCAAAACGCGTTTACGCTTGTCAACGAACGCTTCCAGATTTTGTTCAAAGGCCTTTTTGGCGGCGGTCGCGCCTATCTGGAACTGGTGGACGGTGAAGACCCGATGAATGCGGGTTTGGAAATTTTCGCAAGTCCGCCGGGCAAGAAGATGCAAGCTTTGTCCCTGCTGTCGGGAGGTGAGCGCACCTTGACGGCGCTGGCGTTATTATTCGCGGTATTCCAAACCAATCCTTCGCCGATTTGTGTGTTGGACGAAGCCGAGGCCGCGCTGGACGAAAGCAACATCGGCCGCTTCTGCGAATTGGTCGAAACGATAGCCCGCGAAACCGGTACGCGTTTCCTCATCATCACCCACCAACGCGTGACAATGGCCAAAATGGATCGCCTGTTCGGCGTGACCATGGGCGAAAAAGGCGTGTCGCAACTGGTGTCGGTCGATTTGGAAGCGGCCGTCGCCATCCGCGACGGCAACAGGGTTCAGGAAGCGTTGCGCGAGGTTCAGGCGGCATAAGGGGGCCGTGGGGCAGATAGGGAAAAGGGTCTGATGCATCAGGAAAACTCACCCAAAATAACTGATTACCATATTCATAAACATATCTTGAACAAGACATTGGTGGTCGTTGGCTTCGGCTATTTTATCGACGCTTTTGATCTGTTTCTTTACAACGCATTGCGCGTCCCCAGTTTGCGCGAGTTGGGACTTGAGGGCGAGAAGCTCACTCAGGTAGGGCTTTGGATACTCAACACGCAAGTCATCGGCATGTTGGTAGGCGGATTGCTGTGGGGCATGCTAGGCGACAAAATCGGACGCAAGAAAGCATTGGTTGGTTCTGTGCTGGTCTACTCTTTGGGTTCGCTGGGATGCGCTTTTGTCCAAAATGTTGCGTTTTATGCAACGGTTCGCTTTCTAACCGGCATCGGACTGGCTGGTGAAATGGGGCTTGGCGCAATACTGATTACTGAGACCCTGCTTGACAAAAAAAGAGACTGGGGTTTGGCCGCTTATTCCTTGTTTGCTTATGCAGGCATTATATCCGCCAATTTACTCGCGGGATTCTTGCCGTGGCGCGCCTGCTATGCGGTTGGCGGCATTGTCGGGCTGTTGCTGCTGTTGGCGCGCATGATGTTGTTTGAATCCGGGCTTTATGAAAAACTGGCAGCGACGAAAGTCAAGCGCGGGTCGCTGATCCTGTTTCTTAAAAATCCCAATCTCTTGAAGCGCTACCTTTGCTGTATTTTGTTTGCGATGCCCTACTATTATACGGTGAATTTGCTGATGACACTGGCGCCGGAATTCGGCATGGCCGTTGGTGCCGCGCAGCCTATCAGAGCCAATATTGCTCTCATGGTCTATTCAATAACCGCGATGATCGGCACGGTTTTGGCCATCATTGTTGGCAAGTTATTACGCAGGCGCATCTTCACCATTTTCTTGTTCATGGCGACCAACCTGGCGCTGGCCATGTATTACCTGACCCAACGCAATCCCACAGCTACGGAGTTTTATTTTCTGTGCGGCATCATGGGACTGGCAAACTACTTCGTCCTTCTGCTTTTCGCCGCTGTCGAACAATTTGGCACCAATATGCGGGCAACGGCGGGCACCTCAGCCCTAAGCACAGGACGGGCGACGCTGGTTGTTACGACGACGGTTTTTCTTGCCTTTCGCTCCGCTGGCCTTGATATAATTCCGGCCGCCTTCTGGGTTGCCGCAATAGTTTTCGCGGTTGGGTTTGTTTGTCTTGCAGGACTGCGCGAGACTTATGGCCGGAGCATAGATTTCATCGAGGAGACACACTGACCAAGGCGCGCATGGATCGGTTGTTCGGCGTGACCATGGGCGAAAAAGGCGTGTCGCAACTGGTGTCGGTCGATTTGGAAGCGGCCGTCGCCATCCGCGACGGCAAAAGGGTGGAAAAAACGTTGCTGGAGGTTCAGGCGGCGTAAACAACAGGAGGCAAAACAATGACCAACAAGACGGCCACTCTGGCTCTTATTCTATCTCTCGTCGCGCTTCTGTTGGTCATCGCGCGGCCTGCGGGGCATGAAAGCGTGACTCCGGTCAAACAGGAAACGGCGTTCGAGCGGGTGATGCGGACGAACACGCTGCGATGTGGATATGGAATATATCCGCCGGAATTGGTTAAGGATGCTAATACAGGCGCGCTTTCGGGCTATGATTATGATGTTGTGTCCGCGATTGGTCGCGTTCTGGGATTGAAGATCGAATGGGCGGAAGAATCCGGCTGGGGCGTAGCCGAGCAAGGCATTATCACCCGACGTTACGATATGTTCTGTAACGGCGTTTGGCCAAACCCAAACCGCACCAAGGCGGTACTCATCTCAATGCCATTCATATACACACCTGTTTTTGCCATTGCCTCGTCAGAGAAAAAACAGGCTGAATACGGAACATCGTGGATCAATCGCCCCGACACATCAATCGCAGTAATTTCAAACACATCACTGGATATGCTTGCCGATTTCAAGTTTCCAAATGCGAAGAAATTTTATCTTTCGGATCTTTCGGGCGGCGGAGATCTGGCTATGGCCGTTGCTGCGGGCAAAGCCGATGTAACCTTTGCCTCTTATGGCAATATTAAGGGATTTATGGATTCCAACCCCGGAAAGGTCCAAATTATTGATCAGCCCGTTCTGTACGCGGCAGGAGGATTTCTGCTGCCGCAAGACGATTACAGACTCAAGCACATGATCGATTTCGCGATTACCTATCTTCTCGAAACCGACGCCATTCGCGATATTTTAGTGAAAGATATGCCGGACAGTCAGCATGACTGGCGTTATCCCTCCGCCGAACATGAACCGTAAGCAATGGTGTTCCATACTGGGCAGCCATAGCCGAAGAAGCGTTGCGAAAGAAGCTTGTGGCGTGATATACTGCATCCGCGTTTTAATTAAACGCGCGAAAGGGGTGATATGACGAACATCATTGAAAAACCGGTTAAAGTGGAGGAGCTTCCGCCCTTTCTGCGCGACAACTTCAAGCCGGGCGCTTCCGTTCTTGTCTCTGTGCGCGAATTGACGGAAAACGATTTCACCAAAGAATTCGAGGATCATATTCTAGCCGCCGAAAAAAGCGGCGTCAGCGAACCTATGGAATCCGCCGACGCAATCGAGATGCTTCGCAGAATCGCCGATGAAAATAACGTTCACTAATCAGTATATTAACGATTTTCGCGCGTTATCATATGATGAAAAAGAGGCTGTAGTCGCGATTCTTGAACTGTTCCAAGATGACCCCTTGCATGCGTCTTTGCAAAATCATGCTCTTGAAGGACGATTGAAAGGACGGAGAGCTATAGCTGTTGACGATGATTTGCGAATTGTTTTTCGCGACCACAAAAACCACAGCGAGGTCACATTGATTGCGGTCGGTTCCCACCAAAGAGTTTATCGGCGTTAAAATATATTTGTCCTTTTCCGCTTAGCTTTAACCTCTTTTTGGCTTATTATCATATCGTTCCGACCTTTCGATTTCTCCCTTACCCTCCAACATGAAAAGGAGAATGATCATGCCTTTTACTCTCCCCCCGTTGCCCTTCGCCGATGATGCTTTGTCGCCCGTTATTTCGGCAAACACGATTGGCTTCCATTACGGCAAGCATCACAAAGCCTATGTCGACAATCTGAACAAGCTGAGCGACGGGACGGAATTCGCGGCGCTTTCGCTGGGCGAGGTTATCAGGAAAACCGCAGGGCAAGCCGACAAAGCCGGACTTTTCAACAATGCGGCGCAGGCGTGGAATCACGCTTTCTTTTGGGAAAGCCTGTCCCCGAAAGGCGGCAAGCCCTCCGGCAAAATTGCCGACTTGATCGAACGCGATTTTGGAAGTTATGACAAGTTCAAGGCCGATTTCGGGGCCGCCGCCGTGACGCAATTCGGCAGCGGGTGGGCGTGGCTGGTTGCGGAACAAGGCAAACTTTCGGTTCGCAAAACCGGCAACGCCGAAACGCCGATATCGGGTTCAGCCGTGCCGCTTCTAACGATCGATGTGTGGGAACACGCCTATTACCTTGATTACCAAAACCGCCGCGCCGATTATGTCGCCGCCGTGATCGACAAATTGCTGAATTGGGATCGGGCGAATGAGAGGCTTGGGTGAAATAGCCAGCGGCGTTGATACCCCTCTCCGCCCGCGCTTGCGGGGGGAGAGGGGCGAGACAGAAGGTTGAGCATACACAGTAGAACGAAAGGGGTGAGGTGGGTTTCGAGGATTATTCATACCCTCGATCCCCCACCTCACCCCCTTCCAACCTTTGCTTTTGCTCGAATGTTTGTATCCCCCCTCTCCCCCTGCAAGCGCGGGCGGAGAGGGGCTATAACCGCCGTTTCTTGTGGCAGAGAGCTTAGGATTGCATCTCATGACTCATTTTCTCGTCACAGGCGGCGCGGGGTTTGTGGGGTCGCATTTGGTTGACCGGCTGGTGGCGCAGGGGCATCGCGTTACGGTTCTGGACAATCTTTGCACGGGGTTTCGCGAGAACGTGCATCAAGACGCCATTTTAAACGAAGGCGATGTTCGCGATACCGCGCTTCTCTCCCGCTTGATCGCCGAGGTCGACGCCTGTTTTCATTTGGCCGCGATCGCGTCGGTTCAGCAATGCAACGAATCTTGGATCGCAAGCCACAGCGTCAATCTGAGCGCTTTCGTCGGCTTGCTGGAAAGCGCGGTTCAACGCAAAGGCGGGGTCATTCCTGTCGTTTACGCGTCGTCGGCGGCCGTGTACGGCGATACAAAAGTTTTTCCGGTTCATGAGGATTTGCCGCTGCGCCCGCTTTCGGCCTACGGCGCGGATAAAGCGGGCTGCGAAGCGCACGCGCATGCCGCGGGGCGCAGCGGCGGCGTGCCGACTTTCGGCTTGCGTCCGTTCAATATTTACGGCCCGCGCCAACACGCCTCTTCGCCTTATTCCGGCGTGATTACGGTTTTTACTGATCGGCTGCTGCGCGGCGAAGACCTAACGATATACGGCGACGGCCAGCAGACGCGCGATTTCATTCATGTCAGCGACATCGTCGAGCATTTCATCGCGGCTCTGGACAAAGCCTCGCCTTCGGCTCCTGTCGCCAATGCGGCGACGGGAAAGGAAACGTCCGTTTGTGATATCGCGCAGCGATTGGCCGCGATTTTGGGACGCGAGGCCAAAATCGTCTTCGCTCCGGCGCGTGCGGGGGACATCTATCGTTCAGTCGCCGACACGACGCGCGCCTGCTCGCTGCTGGGCATCAAAGCGCGGGTTGATATTGCCGAGGGGTTGAGGTTTATTCTAAAGAAGTGATCCCTTGTCTCAAGAGGCTTCCGTGACGATCCCGCCTAGAAGACGCATCCTCTACATCCGCCACCGGCGCAGTCTGGAGATTTCCGACGGGTTCAGGATGAATCAGGATGAATGGGTCGAAACGCTGTCGGCTTTGGCGGATGTCGCGCTGCAGGACGAGGATTTCGATCTGGATGAGGCTTGCGACCGCTTCAGGCCGGATTTTATCCTTTATGAATCCCCCGCGCTTTATCCCGTCTCGCTGACGATCAAGAATCCGGCCGCGCACCCGCAAATTCCGCGCATTGCGTTTCAGATGCAAGATCCCTATTGCGCAACGCGGGTTAATTTCTTGCGCGTGATCGAGGCTTTGAATATTCGCTGGATTTTTACGCATATGCCGGAAATTGCGCTGCGGCAATCGCCGGAGCTGAAAGCGCGCACTTTTTCCGTCAGCCACTTGTTCGACGACGCGGTTTTTTATGATTACGGGTTAGAGAAAGACATTCCCGTCAGCGCCTTCGGCGGCTTCCTCGCGCCTGAAATTTATGCGTGGCGGGCGGAAACGTTGCGCGTTATCGCCGAGCGTTTTCCGACGCTCATCTATACGCACCCCGGTTATCGCGCTCCCGTGCCGCGGCATAAATTCGCAGTTTCGGGCGCGGCTTTTGCGCGGCTTTTGAACCGTTCGCATTTTTCTCTGGCCGACACTTCGCGCTTCGATTGCCTTGTGCGCAAACATTTGGAGATTCCGGCGTCGGGATCGGTTCTGGTCGCGCCCGATACGCCGTCGCTGAAACCCTACGGCTTTCGGGATATGGAAAATTGCATTCTTGGCGCGGGCGACGCGTTGTTCGATAAAATGGCCGCCGTCGCCGACGACCCCGACCTATACGAGAAAATCCGCAAGAGCGGTTATGATCTCGTTCACTGCCGATACAGCCGCAAACACTGGCGCGGGATTCTGGATTTTTATGAATGTCTGCGGATTCTAAAGCCCGGGGAAACGATCCGGCAGCAAGGCTTGTTCGGCGCGTTTGAAATCGTTCCCGACGACGATAGGTGCAGCCCCGCCATCATCGCAGATTATCCCGACAGTGAAGTTTCGATTCTGGCGAAAGCTTGGCTGCAAAATATTCTGGCCGGAACGGGGTTGGACGAGATCGAAGCCAAAATGACCGAGCTTTCGCGCTGGCTGACTGCGATGACGGAATATTGGGTTCCGATGGGCATTGTGTCGATGCTGAAAGGCGATCTGGTTCATGCGCGGGAATTTTTCCTGACCCCGCAACGCGTGCGCAAAGAAGAATCCGGTTTCACGGAATATGATCCCGAAGAAATTGCTTGGCTGTCTTTAACGGCGGCTTTGTCCGGCGATGCGGATTTGATGAAGCTGACGCGCAAGGAATCCGCTTCGTTGCGGCATCTAAGCCTGCGGCGCGTTCAATGGTTGGGCGCTGTTCTGGCATCAAAGGGCGATGCGTCAAATCCTCCGCAAAACGTCCTGCGCCGCGCGAAAGACGATCATCTTTCCATTCATTGGACGGGACAGCTTGAGATGGAAGATTGGCTGGGGCTGACAGGGCTGATTTTAAAAGCTAACGGGCAAGAAGACGCGGCGGCGAAACTCCCAAACGGCAAAAATCAGGATTTTCGGTAGGAGCGGCTTCCAGCTGTGACGGTTGCTGTAAAAAACAAGAGGTCGCGGCTGGAAGCCGCTCCTACGAAAAGAATATGACGTTGTGAGAAATAACAGCCTTGGAATTGTGCATTACCCGAACAACGAACTGTCCAGAATAGCGGAAATGTCCTTGGCCATCAGCCGCGCGATTTTCTCGCGTTCATGGGGCTGCCGCAATATTTCCTCGTCTTGGTGGTTTGATAAAAAGCCGGTTTCAACTAGCATCGACGGCACATCGGGGGCGCGCAGCACGACGAAATTGGCGGCGCGCATAGGGCGTTCCAGCAAGCGCCAGTTGCGCCCCAGCGCCGTGACGAAGCTTGCCCTTACATGCTGCGCCGTGTTGCGCGTCCGGCGCGCGGCCAGATCCATAAGAATGGCGGTCACCTCCTTGTCCGCCGGAGGCAGATCCATGCCGCCCATCAAATCGGCCTTGTTTTCATGATCCGCCAGACGCTTGGCAAAATCGTCCGAAGCTTTGGTTGAGAGCGTGTAAACCGACAATCCCCGCGCGGCGGAATTAGGCGCGCTGTCGGCATGAACCGACATGAACATATCGGCATGCGCCTCGCGCGCAATGCGCACGCGCTCTTCAAGAGGCAAAAAAACATCCTCGTCGCGGGTTAACTTGGCGGTAATTCCGGGCCGCCCCGACAAAGCGTCCGCCATGCGCCGCGCGATGTCGATCACGACGTCTTTTTCATAGGTTCCGGTGCGGCCGATCGCGCCCGGATCGCGCCCGCCATGCCCCGGATCGATCATCAACAACCGCGGCGCGCGCGGCTTGCGCGCAGGTAAAGGCGCGCGCGCATGAGCCCACGCCTGCGTGGTTAACCACTGCGCGCCGATAAGCGAAGCGACAAGGCTTGCCTGCAGAAATTTGCGGCGGGAGAAGACGGGATCGGGCATAGCTCAGATTATCGTCATTATGATTAAAGAAAACCTAAACAAAATCTGCGTCAAAAAGTTAGCAATTTTATGGCCGGGGAACGAACAAAGCCAGAACCGAAGAATTTCTTCTTCCCCTCCTGAAAGAGGTAGGAATCTATCGTTTTTACCCCGCCATTTGACTCGCCTATTAATCAGTTCATAAGTAAAGCGACATAAGCTGACATAATCACGGGCGCAATTCCCCTCCCCTTGAGGGAGGGGAATCCCGGCGGCGCATGCGTCTACTCTGTTGCTTTCTTATGAACCGATTAATAACGTTATGCAGTCATCTTGAAGACGAACATTTATGCCAAACAAAACCGCTTGAGAATCCCCCATGCATCTCGCTTTCGTCGATTTCATCTATCACTATGACGCCGCGCGGCCGGACACGGATGAGCCTTTGGGCGGCACGACTTCGGCGATCTGCTTTCTGGCGCGCGAGATGGTTCAAAACGGCATTGCCTGTACCTTCTTCAATCGCGTTGCCGCGCCCTGTCACGCGCACGGCATAACCTCCCTGCCGTTGCAAAATCTGGGCGATGAGATTGAACGCGGCGGCTATGACGCCTATATTTTCTGCGGGCGGTGGACGGCCGAACTGGTCGGTCTCGTGCGCAAGCATACCCAAGCCCCTCTGATCGCATGGATGCATGAAAGCGTCTTTGCCGCGCCGATGACGCCCGCTTTGGCCGATTTCGACGGCGTGGTTTTTGTCAGCGAATGGCAGCAGCGCATCAATCAACAAGCGGCGTTGCCCAACTGGAAACAAGCCGTTATTCGCAATGCGATGAACCCTTTGGTGGCGACCTCGCTTGCCGCCAACGAGCCGGTTCTTGCCGCCAAATGCACGCCGCCTGTTCTGCTTTTCATCGGCTCCTTTGCGCGCGGCGCGTTTCATATCCCGCCTTTGATTGAGAAAATCCGCGCCGAGCGCAGCGATTTTAGCGTCGAGATGTTTTGCAACCTTAACCCCTCGCATGACGCCGCGCGGGACGCCGCCTATGTGGGCTGGCTGCGCGAGCAGCCCAACATTGCCCATATCGGCATGGTGGGACAGCCCGCGCTGACCCGCCATATGCGCCGCGCCTCGATCCTGCTCGCGCCCAATCCGTGGCCGGAGACATCCTGCATCGCGCTGATTGAGTCTTTGGCATCAGGCATGACGGCAGTGACGACAAACCGCGCGGCCTTGCCGGAAACGGGGGCAGGCTTCGCGCGCCAAATCCTGATCGAAGACCCTGACGAGCCAGCGCGTTTCGACATGCCGGTCGACTACGACGCCTTCGCCACGGCCGTTTTGGACGCGCTGCATATGCGCGAAAAACACCCCGACGAGCTGGAGGAGCGCCTGCGCCGTCAAGTCGATTTCTTCCTCGCCAACTACCAATGGGCGGGAAGGGTCGCGCCGTGGGTGGAGTTTATAGAAGGGGTGAGGAATAAAGAGACATAATAAATCTGCAAAAAACCTCTTTACCCGCCCCCCTGTTTCGCCCTATACATCCCTGCCATTACTCGGAAACCAAGAGGTCTGAAATGGCGCAACCCCGTGAAGCTCTAACTTTTGACGATGTGCTGCTGGTTCCGGCGGCATCCTCCGTTTTGCCTGCCGAGGTGCAGACGCAAACCCGCCTGACGCGCACGATCACGCTTGGCATCCCGTTGCTCTCCGCCGCTATGGACACGGTCACCGAAGGGCGTCTGGCGATTGCATTGGCGCAGGCCGGAGGCGTGGGGGTCATCCACCGCAACATGACAAAGGCCGAACAGGCCGAGGAAGTCCGGCGCGTCAAACGCTTTGAATCCGGCATGGTGGTCAACCCGATCACGATCACGCCCGACGCGCCTTTGGCCGAGGCTTTGCGCCTGATGGCCGATCACAAAATTTCCGGCATTCCAGTGGTCGAACAGCCTTCGGGCAAACTGGTCGGAATCGTGACCAATCGCGACGTGCGTTTTGCCAGCGCGATGCAGCAGCCGGTTTCCGAATTGATGACCAAAGATACCGTCACCGTGCGCGAAGGCGTCGGCAACGGCGAGGCCAAGGCGTTATTGCACAAGCATCGCATCGAAAAGCTTCTGGTCGTGGACGACGCCTATCGCTGCATCGGGCTGATTACCGTCAAAGACATCGAAAAGGCGCAAGCTTTCCCCCACGCCTGCAAGGACGAAAAAGGTCGTCTGCGCGCCGCCGCCGCCATCGGCACTGGCCCCGATGGGCTGGATCGCGCCGAGGCTTTGGTCGATGCCGGAGTCGATTTGATCGTCGTCGATACCGCGCACGGCCATTCCGCGCGCGTTTTGCAACAAGTGCGCGACGTGCGCAAATTGTCGAATAATACGCAGATTATTGCCGGAAATATCGCGACGGCGGACGCCGCGCAGGCCTTGATCGACGCGGGCGCGGACGCGGTCAAGGTCGGCATTGGCCCGGGCTCGATCTGCACCACGCGCATCGTGGCGGGCGTTGGCGTGCCGCAACTGACGGCGGTGATGGATGTGGCGGAAGTCTGCCACAAACAGAACATCCCCGTGATCGCCGACGGCGGCATCCGTTATTCCGGCGAAGTCGCCAAAGCGATCGCGGCCGGAGCCGACGTCGTCATGATGGGCTCGATGTTCGCGGGAACCGACGAAGCGCCCGGCGAGGTCATTATGTATCAGGGCCGTTCCTATAAATCCTATCGCGGCATGGGCAGCGTCGGCGCAATGGCGGGAGGCTCGGCAGACCGCTATTTCCAGAAACTCGGCAGCGACATCGGCAAACTGGTTCCCGAAGGAATCGAAGGCCGCGTTCCCTATAAAGGCCCCGTGCAAAGCGTCATCCACCAGCTGATGGGCGGCCTGCGCGCGGCCATGGGCTACACCGGATCCGCCACCATCGCCGACCTGCAAACCAAAGCCCAATTCGTCCGCATAACCGGCGCGGGCTTGCGCGAAAGCCACGTCCATGACGTGCAGATCACGGCAGAGGCGCCGAATTATTGGGTGGAGGAATGACTATGCTTTGCTTTTCTCGAAAAAAAGGCTGGCGGCAGATGCCGTCAGCCTTCTTTGTTAGTGATGATTAGAAATTACACGGACATCAGGTGTCCAAAGTTGGCCCTTTCTCCTGAATATAAGGAGAGTCGGGGCGGAATGCTTCGGCGACGTCTTCCATCGTTATTTCTCCCTTTAAGACAATTCCGCGGCTGGCAAGTTTCCGGCGGTATTCCTCAGAGTTAGCCTGAAGATCGGCAAAAGTCACCTGATGCGTTCCATCGTTATCCCGACGCGTTCCCAGCAGATTGGCAAAGGTATATGTTTGGTTTGCTTCGTCATATCCCAAAAGCTGTTTCTGCAGCGCGGCAGGATGAAGTTGTTCCTGGGCTATTGGCGTGACTGTGCCGTTCGCGACGTCGAGTGCAAAATCCCCGTGCTCTGTGCTCAGCACGACGACGACGTGATCCCTTATTTCCGGACAACTCCGCCCGCCAACAGACACATCGTTTTTGACAGCAAGATAGGCATTTCCTCCGGCAGCGCGGATCATCTCAAGCAGCGCCATGCTTGTAATGATACATGCTCTGTGAATGGTCTTGCCGCCGATTTTTTCCGTAGAAAGCGCTGTATTCGCGTCAACAGCCCCCTGCAGTTCTTTCTGCACGCCGGAAGCGCCAAGAAACCATTTCGTAACTCCGGCTTCGTCGAAATCGGAGGGGTTTACGGCGGTTTGCTTTGCGCCCTCATCCAGCTTCGCCTCCCTTGCAATCTCTTCAGTTTTTATAAAATCTCGAACATCTGTTCGATCATTGAGCAAAAGAAGAAGCTTGGTAATCTCCTCGAGGTCTTGGCCTCGCTCTTTTGCATATTTATACGCCTCAACCGGATCCGCTCCCATCTCCAACGCCAGCTTGATTGAAGGATGGCTTGTCATTGGACGGTCGGCGCGGCCCATGTACGCATCAGTTATTTTGCTCAGAAGCAAATTATTGGCAGCCCAATCGCGGTTAGCCCCCAATTCGATAAGAAAAGCGAAATCGTCTTTCGTTTTGCAGACCTGTATGGCGGTGTTCGGATTTGCTTTCCATTCTTCGACAAGCATGGTCGCGAGTGATTTCGCTTCTTCTCTGTTGCCTATTGTAACGACATCACAAAGCATAAAATCAAGCTGTCGTCTCACGTCTATATTCAATTTTTTTTCTACGACCCCCTCAAGTCCCCTTTTGATCAACGATCTCAACCAGACCACATCGCCCATTTTGATAGCTAACTTGGCTAGATCAGCCCCACGGCGTGTAAGGAAACCCCACGACAAATCCCCATCGGAGGTGTGGGGCATATCAAGCTCAGCTTTCGCGCGCTCATATGCCAAAGCCGCCTTCTTCGACTTTGTATCTGCGCCATACTCCTCGACGAGCATTTTTACGATTGGAGCGCTGCTACTTGCGTAATCATCGCCTGCCGCCATGGCCAGAATACGATTGATCTCGTCTTTGAGACCCCAACTATTGTCCACAAAGCCCAGTCTGGAATCGAGAAGACGCATTAGCTCTTCTCGTTGCTTCTCGGGGTTGCCAGGATATAACGCCTCAACGCCCGCTTTGATGGTTTTTCTGAGGTCTTCCACAATACTTGGATGAATACCAAAACGAACCGAATCGACGCCATTCTCAGTTAGGGTCCACGGTATATTGTCGTTTATCCTCTCCACGGCTCCTCTAATAATTGCATTTTCAATGATATCTCTAAAGTAGTCCGCATCGCCCTCTTTGAGAGCCCTAGCGACACCCTGATGGTCTGGCGTAAACCCTTCAAGCATTATACCCCCCTTTAGGTTAGAGTAAGAATTAGCACCCTGTTGGAATCTCCCGATCGCAAACCATATAGAAATTACCCTGCCTTATTTTTCTCTTCTGTGCTTTTAAACATTGTCTCCTCCTGTATAAGTTTTTTTGCCCAACACTCCCGATAATAATCGAAACGTTCTAAAATTTCGTTAAGCCAAATATGATATTTTTATATTCACATATAATAATATATCACTCATCTACTAAACCACAAAGCGCGTTTAATACTTTCATAACCTATCTATGATATATAATTCTTATGAGGAACCCATGATAACAACGCCGCAAATCAGAGCTGCCCGCGCTCTTTTAGGGTGGAAGCAGGGCGAATTGGCAAAAGCCAGCGGAGTTTCAGTTCCCGCAATCGCGCGGCTTGAGCTTGGCATTGGTCATGCGCGGTCGGACACGCTGGACGCCATTCAGAAGGCCTTTGAAACAAACGGCGTCGAATTCAACGCGGATATAGGAGTCAATCTGCGCAAGGAAATATTCAAGATCGACATTTTCGACGGCGCGGACGCGATGCATAGAATCTGGGACGACGTCGTCGCCACTTTCCGCGAACAAAAATGCGGCGAGTTGTTGATGAGCGGTATGGACGAGCGCATCTGGATCAAGCTTTTCGGCGACAAGCTCGACGACGAAATCAAGCGCCGCCGCAAGGCCGGGATAAAGCCGCGCCTGCTCATCAAAGAGGGCGATAATCTGTGCCTTGGTTCCGACGATGTTTACCGCTGTGTGCCCGAGTCCGTTTTCGGGCAGACGCCTTACTTCGTCTATGCCGACAAATATGCGTTGATTAATTGGGGGCCGCCGCTTCGTATTGTTTTAATTCGCAGCCAAAGCGTGGCTGACACGTTCCGCAAACAATTTGACTTCAACTGGAAACTCGGTGCACCCGTCGAAAATCCCCGCGTTTTGTATCCGGTGATGGATTAGCTTCTGTCTACGCTCTCGTCTTTTGGGATTTTTAATGCATCCGCTATCCGGCAAAATCGCCAAAGCGATACACTGAAATAATTGGCGGACCCGGCGAGATTCGAACTCGCAACCTTTGCCTTCGGAGGGCATTTCTTATGGTTTGCGGCCTTTCCTAGGTAGCTGCGACCATTTGAAATAAACCTTATTTATATGTGTTTTCTTTTGGTGACATTTGCCTTTGTTTGCGGCAATATGAGCAATCCTGTTACCTATACGCTACCTAGGTAGCAGCTAGGTAGCAACTTTTCCAAGGGTGTCATCATGGCCAGCAATAAGAAAATAGGCTTGCGCGAGGTGCGCGGCTTGCAAGTTGGGGAAACGCTTTGGGATGCCTCCGTGCCGGGATTTGGCATACGGCGACAGAACAGCCCAGCGGTTGCCTATGTGTTGCTCTACCGGACAAAGGAAGGGCGGCTGCGCCGCTATACCATCGGGAGGCATGGTGCGCCGTGGACGCCAGATACAGCTCGCGAGGAAGCAACACGGATATTAGGCGACGTGGCAAAGGGCAAAGACCCTGCGGCGGATAAAAAGGATACGCGACAGGCTAAAACCGTGGCCGAGCTTTGCGACCTCTATTTAACGGATGCGGAGAATGGGCGATTGCTGACCCGCCGCAAGGCGGCAAAGAAAGAAAGCACCCTACAAACGGACAGGGGAAGAATAACGCGGCATATTAAACCCCTACTCGGTCGGCTCAAGGTTGCCGCTGTCACAAGCCGAGATGTGGAAGATTTTATGAATGCCGTCGCCGAGGGCAAAACGGCAGGCAAAACCAAAACGGAAAAAAGCCGAGGTTTGGCGAATGTGCGCGGCGGCAAAGGCACGGCCAGTCGCACGGTGGGACTTCTGGGCGCAATCTTCACTTATTCCATCCGTCACCGGATGCGCTCTGATAATCCCGTGCATGGCGTCATGCGTTTTGCCGATGGGAAGCGCGAGCGCCGCCTGAGCGATGCAGAATATAAAAATTTTGGCAAAGCCTTGGCGAAGGCCGAAGCCGACAAGGTTTGGCCCGCCGCTGTTGCCGTCGCCCGCTTTCTCGCCTTAACGGGATGGCGTAGTGGCGAGGCGCTTAATCTGCGGTGGAAAGAGCTTGATCTGGCCCGGCGCACGGCAACCTTGCCCGATACAAAAACGGGGCGGTCTGTCCGGCCATTATCCCTTGCCGCTTGCGACGTGCTGAGCAACGTGACGCGCCGAAATGATGATGATCTGGTATTTCAGGCGACGCGCGGCGATGGCCCGATGGTTGGCTTTCCAAAGCTGTGGGCTAAAATTGCCGCGAAAGGCAAATTGCCGGATGACATAACGCCACATGTGTTGCGCCATTCGTTTGCCTCACTTGCTGGCGATTTAGGCTATTCCGAATTGACCATCGCGGCGCTGGTGGGGCACAAGGGACAGTCTATCACGTCTCGCTATGTTCACACCGCCGATGCCATATTGCTGGCCGCTGCCGATATGGTGGCCAATAAAACGGCGGAATTGATGGGGATGACCGCTAACACCGCCGAGATTATCCCCATGCGCCGAGCAAAAGAAAAATGAATGCGCTCTTGAGCAAACAAGGCGCAATGAAATACGATCCCAATCGGCGCGGCTAGGCTGATCCCCGAAAACTCTCCCCGCAGAGAGCCGCCGCGCTTTTTCTTTTTTGCGGTGCCTGAGCGGAGGGCGGATGAAATATATTAGCGCGGTTGAAGCGATTAGCTTGCTGGCTTATGACAACACAGAGACGCTTTCCAAAATT
Source organism: Alphaproteobacteria bacterium (assembly GCA_031291395.1). Classification (GTDB taxonomy): domain Bacteria; phylum Pseudomonadota; class Alphaproteobacteria; order UBA9219; family UBA9219; genus CAIXLI01. Next base: position 24,733 of record JARLJD010000134.1, read on the forward strand.
CTCGATACACCTCCCATTTATTATCAAAAATGGAAGGTGCTTGATTTTGAAAATCTCCGTGCCAGCTGCCAGCGTCTTTCTAGAGGCCTTAAGGCAAAGGGGGAAATGGATGTGTACGCAGCTTCCCTTGTCGCTATGTTAAAAAGGCCAGCGCAAGAACTCCTTGTTGAACTCGAACAAGATATGCGCGCAATGGAGAAGTGTACCTATGACGAAGCACGTATTGTAAAAGCCCAAAAAATTTTTATTGAAGCCATTAGCGGCGGGCAGTTAGCGATATATGGCGTTCGACAAGGAGGAAACGGTAACAGTGAAGAAATACCGGCAGAGTTTGCAAGACGGCAAGATTACGGGATCAATATATGGGATAATATATGCGAAAATTCTTTTTGCTTTAAGCGAACAAAAGAGCGGCCTATTTCCCGAGATGCGGCACGAGAAGCAAGCGCGGTGTATGAATGGAAAAGAGTTCAGGTCGAAAGAGAAAAGATTTGCGAGCTGCGGAAAAAATATACGACCTACAATTACCAGACCTCCAACACCACTCAGCTTGCGATAAGCAAATCCAAAGCCATTCTTCCGCCCATTCCTAAAATGAATTTAGAGGCATACCTTATGCAATTGGTGAAGCAAAATAACGGCAATCCACCATCTATGCTAAATTGTGAGAGAGAAGCAAAAAAACATTTTGCTGGCTATAAAGTTACAAGGCAAAAGGTGCGCAATGCGCATAAGATAGTTTTTCCCTCTCTACTGCCGGGGCCGCGAAAAAACGCAGATATTTAATCGTGCTTTAATTGTGCCGGATTAATTGCGGCATAATTTATGCACAAATTGAATGCCATTATTTTGTGGTTAAATTGACTGTCACCGAGAGCAATCGCAATTGCGCGCTTACTCTAACAAAAGGTGACACATGCAACATCAAATCCCCGAAAGCCCCGACGCGCTTCTAACCCGCGAGGCCACAGCCGCCGCATTGACCGCTTCGGGCTTCCCTATAAAAGCAAAAACCTTGGCGACAAAAGCAACGCGAGGTGGTTCGCCTCCGTTCTCTTCATTCGGTGCCCGTGTTTTGTACCGATGGGGCGACAGCCTCGCATGGGCAAAGAGCCGTTTAAGCCCGCCCCTGCGGATTCCGATCGTTCCGGCCACCTATTCCAATCATTATCCGGCCACCGTTCCGACAGTTATCCGGTCACAAAACCGGAGTTGAAGGCGGCTATTGGATGGCAGTTTCCCGCTAGGTCTGTTCTTCTTGTCGCATAAC
>JARLJD010000135.1 GCA_031291395.1 Alphaproteobacteria bacterium
AGGCGGCGCAGGCCGCATCATCAGGAAAAAGTCGCTGAAACTCGGGCAGCGACTTCGGAAAAGTAAGATCAGGGCGTTGCAGAATATCCATCCCCACACCCTACATCTAGGGGCTGTGGGTTGCAACCGGATAGGCACGCAATATTCAAAGGCAGCTTATGCGCAACCACCGCCCTACCCCCGCATAGAGGAAGAGGGAATCATGCCGCTTTTGCTTCACTGTTTTCTAGCCGTCAAACAGAGTCGTTTATTTTCTCATACCGCCATAACGTCTTGAAAAGGATTCAGCATGAAAATTGTCGTCACCATTATCGGTCAGGATCGCGTCGGGATCGTCGCCAAGGTCAGCACGGCTTTGGCCGAATGCAATATCAATGTTATGGAAATCAACCAGAACATCACGCGGGGTCTTTTCAATATGGTTATGGTGGCCGATATGGAAGGCGCCACAATTCAGCTGAAAGACCTGCAGCAAAAGCTTTCCGAGCTGGGGCAATCCATGGGGCTTGAGATAAAAGCCCAACATGAAGACATTTTCAACGTCATGCATCGCATTTAAGGCAATCGAATGGTTCGCACGCAAGATATTTTTGAAACTTTGCGCATGATCGAAGAGAATAATCTCGACGTGCGCACGATAACGATGGGCATCAGCCTGCGCGGCTGCTGCCATCCCGACATCAAAACCTTTTGCCGGAATATTTACGACAAAATCACCGGCACGGCCGAGCATCTGGTCAAAACCGGCGAGGATATCGAAGCCGAATTCGGCGTGCCAATTATCAACAAACGCGTTTCCGTTACTCCCATTTCGATCGTCGCCGAAAGCTGTCGCGCGGACAATTACGTTTGCGTCGCCGAGACGTTGGACAAAGCGGCTGTCGAGCTTGGCATCAATTTCATCGGCGGCTTTTCCGCGCTGGTCGAAAAGCAGATGTCGCAGGGCGATAAAATTCTGATCGACTCCATTCCCGAAGCTTTGGCGCGGACAGCGCGCGTCTGCGCATCCGTCAATATCGGGACGACCAAAGCGGGCATCAATATGGACGCCGTGCGTCTGATGGGCGTGATCGTCAAACGCGCCGCCGAGCTGACCGCCGACCGCGACGCCATCGGCTGCGCCAAGCTGGTGATCTTCGCCAACGCGGCGCAGGACAATCCGTTTATGGCGGGCGCTTTTCACGGCGTCGGCGAAGGCGACAGCGCGATCAATGTCGGGGTCAGCGGCCCGGGCGTCGTCAAGCATGCGCTGGAGGCCGTGCGCGGCCAGCCTTTCGACGATGTCGCCGAAATTATCAAACGCACCGCGTTCAAAATCACGCGCGTCGGCCAACTGGTGGCGCAGGAAGCCTCTAAACGCCTTGGCGTGAAAATGGGCATTATCGATTTGTCGCTCGCCCCGACGCCCGCCATCGGCGACAGCGTGGCGCATATTCTGGAGGAAATGGGGCTGGAAAGCTGCGGCGCGCCCGGCACGACGGCTGCTTTGGCGCTTTTGAACGACGCGGTGAAAAAAGGGGGGCTTATGGCGGCGCAGCATGTCGGCGGGCTTAGCGGCGCGTTCATTCCCGTCAGCGAAGACGCAGGCATGATCGCCGCGGTCGAATGCGGAAGCCTGACGCTGGAAAAGCTTGAAGCGATGACCTGCGTTTGCTCCGTCGGCCTCGATATGATCGCAATACCGGGCGACACATCCGCCGCAACGATTTCGGCCATTCTTGCCGACGAAGCCGCTATCGGTATGATCAATAACAAGACCACCGCTATCCGGCTGATACCCGTTCCGGGCAAAAAAGTCGGCGATCATGTCGAATTCGGCGGCTTACTGGGGCACGCCCCCATCATCGCCGTCAACCGCTTCAAAGCCGACGACTTCATCGCCAGAGGCGGCCGCATCCCCGCCCCGCTGCGAAGCTTGACGAATTGAGTTTCAAGGCATGAAAGGGCAACGCCGACGCGCTTTTTACAAAAACTCCATAGTACTCGACTTGCATTTAAATCGCTAAATATGGGGATTTAAATGCGAGCAGAGCACTCTGGGTTAAAGCAAATTTTTCGCATCGAATCACCCGTTATAGTTAAGAATCCCCCGATTCGACTCACCCCATCTTATTGATTTTCAACAATAAGCAAAAATACTTTCATGAAAGTTTTGTAATAATCCCTAATAAATGATATACATCCTGTGGTGCGGGGCAATTGCTCTAACAAGACAGATGTTTATTGCGAATGCGAAACGAACGCCTTTGATTGATTTTCGTTCCGGTTTCGCAACGCCTCTGTTTTGTCATGATTTTATGCCATAAGCACATAGATCAAATCTTTGCAGCCAACAAGAGAGAGGATCGAGCATGGTCGAAAAACTTGAATTCAAAAAAGGCGATTTTGTGGTTTATCCCGCGCACGGCGTCGGTCGTATTGAAGGCGTCGATGCGTTCCCCGTGGCCGGTCAGGACGTCATGCTCTACTCGATCTCGTTCGAGCAGGATCGCATGCGCTTGAAAGTGCCTGTGTCAAAGGCCAAAACGTCAGGCTTGCGCCGGTTGTCGTCCCGCGACCGCATCAAGGAAGCCTTGTCCACTTTGCAAGGCCGTTCCAAGATCCGCCGCGTGATGTGGAGCCGTCGCGCTCAGGAATATGAATCGAAGATCAATTCGGGCGACCCCGTATCGATTGCGGAAGTCGTGCGCGATTTGCATCGCGGTTCGGATCAGCCCGAGCAGTCCTACAGCGAACGCCAGATCTATCAGGCCGCGCTGGAACGTTTGGCGCGCGAACTGGCCGCCGTCGAAAAGATCGATCAGGACAAGGCCACGCAAAAGCTGGAAACCGTTCTGACCAAGGAACGCGAAAAGAAAGCGGCGTAATCGGCGGAGTAGAGTCTGCAAAAAGAGCGGAGCCTTTCGAGGTTCCGCTTTTTTGTCATAAACTTCAGTCTCGCACAATCCGCGATTCTCATCATTTCGAGCAAAACGATGCGGCCAGAAAAAACAGTGTCGCGCCGTAGCCTCTTGGCGTAAGCAGAAGGAGAGAAAGAAGGTGGGCAGAACGTAGAATAAGAGCAAGGGAACGAGACGGGCGACGAAGGTTGCCCCCCTTCCCACCATTCCGCGTTTTGCTCTTACCGGTACAAAAGAGAAGACGAAACACCAAACAACCTTCCCTCCCTGCCAAGAGGAGAGGCAACGCGCGGTTTCGCTCGATAACAATCAGCCATCAAGGTAAGTGATATCAATGTCTCTCATCACCACCACCCAACGCTTAACCGACTTCTGCGCCCGCCAGCAAACAGCAGACTTCGTCTCCGTCGACACCGAATTCATGCGCGAACGCACGTTCTGGCCGAAACTCTGCCTCGTGCAAATAGGGGGACAGGACGAATCCGTCGCGATCGACCCCTTGGCCGAAGGCATCGACCTTACCCCTATGTTCGATCTACTGAATAACCCGAAAGTCCTGAAAGTCTTCCACGCCGCGCGTCAGGATGTCGAGATTTTCTATAACCTGACCGGCAGCGTTCCCGCGCCGATGTTCGACACGCAAGTCGCGGCAATGGTCTGCGGCTTTGGCGAGGCGGCCAGTTACGAAACGCTAGCGGCGTCGCTGGCCAAAGCCAAAGTCGACAAAACCAACCGCTTCACCGACTGGGCGCAAAGGCCTCTGTCTTCCAGCCAGCTGACCTATGCCCTCGGCGACGTCATTTACCTGCGCGACGTTTACCTGCGTTTGAAAGAAATGCTGGCCAAAAACAACCGCGCCGAATGGGTGCAAGAGGAAATGGCGACGCTGACGAACCCCGCCACCTACGCCTCGAACCCGCGCGACGCATGGCATCGCCTGAAACTGCGCGGCGACAAACCGCGCCTTTGCGCTTTGGCACAGGAACTTTCCGCGTGGCGCGATACCGAAGCGCAGCGCGTCAACGTGCCGCGCGGCCGCATTTTGCGCGACGAAGCCCTGCTCGAAATCGCCTACCACCCGCCGCGCACAACGCAGGATCTGGCGCATATCCGCGGCCTTAACGGCGGCTTTGCCGAAGGGCGTCAAGGCGCAGAAATCCTGAAAGCCGTCGCCCGCGCGTTGGAGCTTCCTGCCGATCAATGCCCCACCGCCGAAAAACGCCGCCACGTCCCAAACGGCATCGGCCCGGTCGTCGATCTGCTCAAAGTCTTGCTTAAGCAAGTCAGCGAAGAACACGGCGTCGCCCAAAAACTGATCGCGACGACAGACGACCTCGAAGACCTAGCCTCCACCGACTCCGAAGACACCCCCACGCTACGCGGCTGGCGCCGAGAAATCTTCGGCACCCTCGCTCTGGCGCTGAAAAAAGGCGAGTTGGTCTTGGGGCTAAAAGGAAAGAAAGTGGTCATAACGCGGGTAAAAGAAAAACAAACCAGCGCTGCATGAAAAATAAAATAATACAATCAGTTCAACACATTAGATCATGGTTATAAATTTTTAAGGGAAAGCTGCTAACATATACTCCGTTATCATGAGAACCAGAAAAAAAAGAGAGCCCGTCATTCCGGAAAATTTTGCGCCCCAACTATCTTTGTAAGTAAAATCTAGCCTCTGAGGCGCAAAATTTATCCGGAATCCCATTTGCTTTCTTACCTTTAAGGGTTTTCAAGAAAATGAGAGATATACTTCGCAAGGTCACAAATTATCTGTTCGTAGGAGCGGCTTCCAGCCGCGACTGTTGACGTAAGAGCAAAGAG
>JARLJD010000136.1 GCA_031291395.1 Alphaproteobacteria bacterium
GCCCTACCCCGAAAGATTTGAAAACGATTTGTACGGATAGAAAATTGGCCGCCCTTTGCAGAATACCGGTATGCAGTCCAATTCTGCAGACCTTGAGATGCCGCCGTCCCGGCAAATTTCGCGGCGTGGTTTTGACCGAGCCATCAGCCGTGAGATGAAGCGCTGCTCGGTTCGGGATAGCGGCCGACACATTTGGCGCGGACAGCTGTCTAATGTTTTCGTGAGTTTTAATTCGACGGGCAGCTTGGCCTACCGTACGAAAAGTTGCCGGCCGGCAACTCTCGCTGGCGAACTGTGGAACGAGTGCAATCTGACGCCGAGGATAACACCTGCTCTCTGCCAGATTGAGGATCGTCGACTGGAGCAATCAAGCGGCTGAGATGACAAATTCATGCATTTTCAAAACGTCGTTAGACATTAGGGGCCACCGTTAAGCGCGGTACTTCGCGTTAATAGTTCGTTAACCTAAAATCTCTTGCCAGCTTTCCAGAATCGGGCGATCTATGTACGGGAGAAGCGCTCTTTTGCGCGTTTTTCCGTGCATACGAGGAGCCAACGTGGCAACGACTTCCGCGCTAAACACGAAGCCGAATGCGATCCACGATCTTGTGGGCAAGCACGCCATGGAATTGTCGTCGAAGCTACAGGCGCATCGCCTACAGATGTACCCGCCTGAGGCGCATAAAACATTGCGCAAGTTTTCTTCAAGCGAGGCTGCGAGTTTCATTGGAGTGAACGATGGCTATCTTCGCCGACTTTCGTTGGAAGGAAAAGGTCCCCAGGTAGAGGTTGGCCCGCATGGGCGCCGGCTGTATTCGGCTAGAGATATTCAGAATGTGCGCGCCTATCTAGATTCGAGTGGCAAGGCCGAGCGACGCTATCTTCCGTCCAGGATAGGCACCGAGCACTTGCAGGTGATCGCGGTCGTCAACTTCAAGGGTGGCAGCGGCAAGACGACGACTTCGGCGCATTTTGCGCAATATCTCGCTTTGCACGGCTATCGTGTTTTGGCGATTGATCTGGATCCCCAGGCGAGCCTTTCTGCTTTGCACGGCGTTCAGCCGGAGTTCGACCTAGGCGCCAATGAGACGCTTTATGGCGCCATTCGTTACGGGAACGAGAGGCGGGAACTCAAGGACATCATTCGCAAGACCTATTTCACCAATCTTGACCTGATTCCGGCGAACCTCGAGTTGATGGAGTTTGAGCATGAGACGCCGAAAGCGTTGACTGGTGGATTTGCCGACGAGGGGATGTTTTTTACCCGGATGGATACTGCGCTCGCTTCAGTCGCTGACCAATACGACGTCGTGGTCGTCGACTGTCCGCCGCAGCTGGGCTTTTTGACCATGTCGGCTTTGTGTTCGGCGACGTCGGTACTCGTCACGGTCCATCCACAGATGTTGGACGTGATGTCAATGTGCCAATTTTTGATCATGACGTCCGATCTTTTGGGCGTCATTGCCGGCGCCGGCGGGAATATGGGGTATGACTGGTTGCGGTACCTGGTGACACGTTATGAGCCCGGAGACGGTCCCCAAAACCAAATGGTCTCATTTATGCGGTCGATCTTTGGTGAGCATGTCCTGAATTATCCAATGTTAAAGAGCACCGCGATCTCGGACGCAGGCATCACTAAGCAAACGCTTTACGAGGTGACGCGCGATCAGTTCACGCGCTCGACCTACGATCGGGCAATGGAAGCCCTGAATAATGTCAACGGTGAGATCGAGCAGTTGATCCGCACTGCGTGGGGGAGGGGGTGATGGCCCGGAAGAACCTTCTTTTGGGGCTCGGAGGAGCTGAGTTGCCGGCCGGCAACTCACCGTATTCCCCCCCTCCCCAAAGCGATCCCGCCGCTGCAATTGCGAATTTCGGTGGGGCGCGCGGCGCGATTGGAGCTGTAACCCGCTCCATCGAACAGCTTAAGGCCAATTCGGTGCATGAATTGGCGAGTGACTTGGTCGATCCATCGTTTGTCCCGGACCGGATTGGGGCCGATTATGAAGATTATGCCGAGCTCGTTGAATCAATCCGCGAGCATGGCCAGCAGGTCCCCATTCTTGTGCGACCGCATCCTGAAAAGGAAGGACGATTTCAGGTTGCTTACGGCCATCGACGCCTCCGGGCTGCCCTGGAGCTGAACAAGCCGGTCCGTGCAGTCATCAAGAAGCTAAGCGATGTCGATCTCGTCATTGCGCAGGGGCAAGAAAACAACGCACGCACGGATCTTTCCTTCATTGAGCGGGCTCGTTTCGCTGCGTCGCTCGAGCAGCGTGGTTTTGAACGCGCAACGATCATGGCGGCGCTTTGCATCGACAAGACGGGTCTTTCGCGGCTTATTTCGGCGGCGGTAAAAATTCCCACCGACATTCTCGACGCGATCGGCGCGGCACCGAAAACGGGCCGCGATCGATGGGTCGCCATGGCTGCGCGCCTTGAAGGAGAATCGGCTATCGCAGCTGTTCGAGCAGTGATTGCGAAAGGCGATCTAGCGAACCATTCGTCGGATGAACGGTTCAATGCATGCTACGAGGCGGCGATCCTGAAAAAACGAAGGTCTGTTAAGCCGAAGCCTTCCACCTGGGTCGCGCCAGACGGCAAAACGGTCGCCAGGTTCCAGGACGAAAAGAAACAATTCACGGTGGCGATTGACAAGAAGGCCGCGCCTGATTTCGGCGTGTTTCTTGTCGAGCAGTTGCCTGATCTCTACGCCGCGTTCCTGCGCAGCGGAGGCGAGTAAGCCGCGTAAACTGTAACTGAACCGGAGAAACCGAAGCAAAGAAAAAGGCCCCCGAAACATCGTCCCGGAAGCCCCTTTCTCATTCTTGGCAGCTTGAGAATCTCACTTCCGCGAATCACAGTCAAGAGTCTCGTGAGAGATTTTAGCGCCGTTTCGGCGAGCAGATTTCTTTTGCCTAATTGAGGCAAAGATCAATGCGGATACAATCAACGACGCCTTTTGGGCGGCGACAGTTTTCGCTCGCTATGGTGGCAAACCAAGCGACAGCGAAAGCGCGCCCGTCTGAAAAATTCGCGCATAAATGGAATGTGTTTCGGGCGATTTGTGCGGCGCGGGCGCGCCTCGCCGTGTCCGAACGCGCGCTGGCGGTGCTCGACGCGCTGCTGACGTTTCATCCCGAAACCGTGCTCGCTGGCGAAGACCTCGTGGTCTTTCCGTCCAACCGGCAACTCAGCTTGCGCGCGCACGGCATGGCGCCGGCGACGCTCAGGCGTCACCTGGCCGTCCTGGTCCACGCCGGGATTATCATCCGGCGCGACAGCCCCAATGGCAAACGCTATGCGCGCAAGGACGGGGCAGGGGAGATCGAAATCGCCTTCGGCTTCGATCTTTCGCCGCTGGTCGCGCGCGCCGAGGAGTTTGAAACGCTCGCCGAAGCCGTGCGCGCGGAAGAACGCGCACACAAGCGTGTTCGAGAGAGGATCACGATCTGCCGGCGCGATATCGCCAAAATGATCATGACGGGGATTGAAGAGGGCGTGCCGACGCAACGGGCAGGGCAGGGGCCAGCGGATTGGACCGCTGTCCACGAGATGTTCCGTTCAATGGTCGCCAGGATCCCGCGCACCGCGACGCGGGAAGAGCTGGAGCCGGTGGCCGATGAATTGGCGATGCTCTCTGCCGAAGTGCTCAGCCTGTTGGAA
>JARLJD010000137.1 GCA_031291395.1 Alphaproteobacteria bacterium
CAATTCGAAAAACGTCGAGCAGTCCAAGGAGGCAGCCGGCGCTCTGGACCCGCAAGTGGCCATCCAAATGGCCAATGACTTTTTCAATTCAGCGCAAGTAATGACGGCGGATTTCGTTCAGGTCGGGGCTGACGGTCGGCGAGCCGAAGGCAAGCTTTACGTGGCGAAACCGGGGCGGCTTCGCTTTGAATATGCGGAACCGGCGACAATGGAAATTATTGCCGACGGGACTTCAGTCGTCGTCCGTGATCGGAAATTGCGGACGCAAGAGATCTATTTCATTGGACAAACGCCGCTCAAATTCCTGCTGAAATCCAACATCAACCTGCAGCGTGACGTCAAAATCCTGAGCGTTGCACAGGAGAAAGCCTTCACAATCATTACCGTCGAAGACAGTGCGACCTTTGGTGGAACATCGACGATCAAACTGTTTTTTGACGCCAAATCTTTTTCGCTGAAGCAATGGCAAGTTACGGATCCTCAAGGATATCAAACCTTTGTGACCATCCATAATCTCGATTTGAGCACCCCTCCCGATGCCGCCCTGTTCAAAATCCCCAGCGAAGCCCCTTGGGGAAGTCAAAACTGACAGGCCTTTCGCCTTAATGCTTGCCGCACTTGGCGCGTCGTGATCAAAACGCGCCAACGAATTTCTCAGTGGCGGAGCAGAATGGTGCGTTTGAAAATTACCACCTGGAACATCAATTCCGTGCGTCTGCGCATGCCATTAGTGGCAAACTTCCTGGCGGCGAACGCTCCTGATGTTCTCTGCTTGCAGGAAACCAAATGCCGGGACGCCGAGTTTCCTCTCTCGGAGATTCGCAAACTTGGTTATGAGCACATCGCCATTAATGGCCAAAAGGGCTACCACGGCGTCGCCATCGTGTCCCGGGTGCCGCTTGAAGATGTTGATCGCAAAGGATTTTGCGATATGGGCGACGCTCGCCACATTGCCGCTAGCGTGCGCGTCAACGACCGCTCCATCCGCCTGCATAATTTCTATATCCCAGCGGGCGGCGATGAAGCCAAGCCGGAGATCAACCCGAAATTCGCGCACAAATTATCGTTTCTCGACGAGATGCACGAGTGGACGAGAAGTGATGAGCTTGCGGGTCGCGACACAATCCTGGTCGGCGATTTCAATATAGCGCCCTATGAACATGATGTCTGGAGTCACAAATCCCTGCTCTCAGTCGTGAGCCACACGCCTGTCGAAACGGACAAGTTGAAGCTCATACTGAAAGACGGGGATTGGGTCGATGCACTGCGGCATTTTACCCCGGCTGATGAAAAATTGTACACATGGTGGAGCTATCGCGCTGCAGACTGGGCCAAAGCCAATAAAGGGCGCCGGCTCGATCACATCTGGACGTCAGCCTCATTAGGTTCAACGCTGTCGTCCATCGATATTCTCAGGGAGGCGCGCGGTTGGGAACGTCCTTCCGATCACGTCCCGGTTTCCCTGACGCTCGATTTTTGATTCTACTCCAGAAAGGCCTTTCGGGTTTTCTCAAGGTCCAACGTGAGACTTTCCAACTGGATCGTCAAAAGACGCTTCAGCCGCTCGGCGCTTGTCGGCGACGCCTCGATAGCGCGCAGGAACAATGCCCTGGATATCTTCAACACGGTCGAAGTTTGGCGCGCTATGGCCGTGGCTGGGCGGCGTGTCGATGCGAGCAAAGCTAATTCGCCGATCAAAGCGCCGGGACCAACGACCTTGGCTGCAATTGCGCCATTTTGCGATGCGTCGAGGGCGATGGCGCCAGAAATTACCAAATAACCGCCATCCGAGGCGTCGCCTTGCCGAAACAGGACATCGCCCGCTCGCATTGACTTTGATTCAGCAGAGAAGGCGATCAACCGCACAGCTTCCGACTCGAGCTCGCTGAACAAAGGCAAGGCGCGGAGCAATTCGACTTCTGTTTCAAGCGCCATGTTTGTTTACGCCTTGGATGATGCGGAGTCCGCCCCTTCGAGCAGCAGCTTCGGAGCGAATCAAGGTTCGAGTCGATAGCCCCCGGCATCCGTTATCAACATCTGGGCATTGGCCGGATCAACTTCGATTTTTTGGCGAAGGCGATAAATATGTGTCTCGAGCGTGTGGGTGGTGACGTTGGCGTTATAGCCCCAGACCTCGCGCAACAACTCATCCCGGGAGACAATCTCCCCTTTGGCGCGGTTGAGATATTGCAAAATCGCGGTTTCTTTTTCGGTCAAACGAAGCTTTTCGCCTGCATGGGTTGTCAGCAGCTTGGCGCCCGGATGAAAAACATAGCGGCCAATCTGAAACGTCGCGTCTTCGCTTAGTTCGTGCTGCCGCAAATGCGCACGAATGCGAGCCAACAGCACGGCGAAGCGAAAAGGCTTGTTCACATAGTCATTGGCGCCAGATTCCAGACCAGCAACAATATCCGCCTCGGAATCATGGCCTGTGAGGAGAATGATCGGTTTCTGGAACCCCTCCGTTCGCATGGCCTTGACCGCATCGCGGCCATCTCCATCAGGCAGGCCAATGTCCATAATGACCAGGTCGATCGATTCGTTTTTTACCGCAGCAAGCGCCTCAGCGGCCGAATGAGCCTCGACGGCGGCAAATTCGTGATGAACGGCAAGCTGTTCGCACAAGGACAAACGCAGATGCGCGTCATCATCAGTAATCAAAATCCGGCGGACTTGCGTCATGAATTATCCTAAGACTGAGCCTGACGACAATCGAGGCGCGAGAGCATGATTGCCAAACGGATCAGTGGCGCAAAAGTAACGCCTGAATCTACGCGGTTGCAGGAATTTCGTCAAAGACCGGATATTTTTGGCGCGCGGGGCGCATCGCTGATCTCCGGTGTTTCTGTGCTTCCGCTGCCCCGAATATCGAGCGCGCCACGCGGGCTGATGCGTATCGGCAACCAGCACGCTCTTTGCGCCATCGGCCGCGCGGGGATAGGCGTGAAGTCAAAAGAAGGCGACGGACGTACCCCTGTCGGCCGCTTTCATATCATCGGCTGGAGGCGCCGCGAAGGAGCCTGGCCGGCATTCAGGGCCGATAGCCGACCGATCAGGAACTTTGACGGCTGGTGCGACGATCCTGCTGTCTTCGCCTATAATAAATATGTCCGCCTGCCTTTCCCGGCGCGATGCGAGACTTTGTCGCGGCCAGACGGCGTTTACGATGCCCTCGGCTTCATGGATTATAATACCCATCCGAGGATCCTTGGGCGGGGCAGCGCGATTTTCTTTCATCTCGCTCATGAAGATTATCGCCCGAC